>JADHXS010000080.1 GCA_016782835.1 Phycisphaerae bacterium
CAAACCTGCCTCGCTGGTGACTTTCACTCCGTGAAATTCGAGCTTCAATTTTCGATCAAAATTAACTCTCGGAGCATCCTTTTTGCTTTCACCCATTAGGGTCTCCAGATCAGAACAGCAAAACAGTCTTAAACAGCATCCACAAGCCCTATACTATCAAAATCTTACTTTTTTGCACGAATTTATTTGGGAAATCCGGGTTTAATGTAAGAACAAAAATCACAATATTCCGCTAAAACATTTTCTTACTTTTATTGCGTTATATAGAGGCCTAAGGAAAAATAAAGGGGCCAGATATGCTCTGTAGGCACACAGGGCTAAATAAGTAAAAAAAACAAAAGAAATTAAATCTGTCCATCTCAGACTTGCGCCATCGTATTTGTTCTTGTATACAATCAAGAATGAACACAACTAAATCTCTGAAAAAACACTATGGATTCAGGACCTAATTGGTCGAAAAAATTTGGTATCTGCACCGCGAAAAGTATTTGACAACCTTACAGACCGGTGATACCCTTGATTTGTTAAAAATTCGAAAAATAGTGTCTGATAGCCGGATAATAAAAGATAAAATGCCAATTCGATTGGGAGATAATACGATGCGTTTGACAAGATTATTCATAGTTGCGGCCCTTTTAGTGTCCGTTTTTCTTCCCGTATCCGCTTTAGCAGTCGAAGAAACTGCTCAAACGTCACAGATGGCCGAAAAACCCGCCGATGCGCAATATCCTTTCATTGCCGAAGTCATCGGAACAAATGTCTATGTCCGTTCCGGCAACAGCCAGGCCGACTATCACTGTACCAAACTCGACGCCCCCGCAAAAGTAACAGTCGTGGATGAAGAATTTGGCTGGGCCAAGATTCTCCCGCCGGAAGGCTGCTATTCATGGATTTATAAAGCCTATGTAAAGATCGAACCGGACAATCCATCTGTCGGTATTGTCGAAGGAGAAAATGTTCGGGTCTGGGCCGGTTCCGATGACATTGAAGCGGGCCGCTCCATGGGCTTGCAGACAAAACTTAACAAAAACCCCGACAGTATGGACGACGACGACATTGTGGACATTCTTCCCAACCAGCCGGAAACAGGAGACTATTACAGAATTAAACCGCCGGTCGAGGCGTATCTCTGGATCAGTGCGACTTTTTTAAAATATGTCTCGCCCCTGAACTATGATAAACCAATCGTCGTTCCCCCCCGCCCGGACACGCAAGACGACAGCATTGCAATACCGCCGTCTAATGAGCAGGCACGTCCGCAGTTTACCAATTTGAACGGCCCAACGGAAGAACAGACACAGGCACCGGTTAAAGTAGAAATCAAAGAAGAAGAAGAAAAAGGCGAAGAGCCCAAACAACAACCGGCGCCAAAACTGACCGCCAGGGAAAATGAATTGTTAAAACAGTGTTATGATCTTTCCGCGAAAATCGATGAAGAGCTAAAGAAACCGCTGAATGACCAGGACTATACGGAAATTAAGAAACAGCTTGTAACGATTCAGGAAGACACGGACGCCGGCAAAGCCGCCACGCATGCCCAGTTCCTCTCTGAGCGCATTCAGCGATATGAACTGGCCAAAAGCGTTACCGAAATACTCCAAAAACAGGATGAACAGCTTGAACAGGCAAAGCAAAATATCGAGAAGGCATATCAGGTTCAATTGAACCAGATACCCGAAGAAGCTCAATTCCTGTATACCGGCACACTCAAACCCTCACACGTGTACACATCAAAGACCGGCTCGAAACGCTATCTTCTGCTGGATGCCAATGGAAAAATCCTGTGCTATCTCGTTGCCGCGTCGCCGGTCATCGAGGCACAACTGCTGCAGAAGGAAAATATGACCGTGGGCATCAACGGAACCATCGCCAGCAATCAAAAATCGCTGGTCTCATTGGTTGCCGTAACGGAACTGGCATCGATCAAATAATGGTTATTAAAAACGCCATGGCGCAAGCCATGTGAATACAATACTGCGGTTGGGACGCAATTATTTGCGCTGTTGGTGCCGTAGCATCGTTAGTTTATTTCAGAACGCTGACATATTGGGCCGCGGACTTGCCTGCCAAAAATCCGGTTGAAAAAGCAATTTGTAAATTGTAGCCTCCGCAGGGTCCGTCAATATCAATGACTTCTCCGGCAAAGAACAACCCTTGACAGAGCCGCGATTGCATTGTTTTGGAGTTAATTTCGTTACGTGAAATGCCCCCCCGCGTGACCGTTGCTTTTTCCAGTGGGCCGCTGCGAATCAGCGTCAGCGGCATTGCCTTGATCGCTTCAACTAATTTTAGACGCTGAGGTTTTGGGAACGCACAAGTTAAAACCCGGTCAGCCCCACATATGCAGGTTTGCAAGAAAGCAGACAGCCGTTTGGGAAACCATTCACAGAGCACTCCCGCGATTTCTTTTTTAGGATGTGCCGCACAGCGTTCAATCAATAATGAAGATAACTCATCTCGTTGGACATCGGGCAAAAAATCTATCGTTACCTGCACCCTCTCCTGATAATTCAATAACTCCACCGCAACCCGGCTGACATCAAAGGCCGCCGGCCCGCCAATCCCGTCACCGGTAAAGACCATCTCGCCGCTAAAGACTCTGGCCTTTGACTTTATCTTTAAACGAATTCCAACCTTCGGCAAACTCAGCCCCTGCAAACCTCCCACCCACGCCTCACGCGCCACCATAGGGCACAGAATGCCAACCGGCCGAACAATACCATGTCCAAAATATTGCGCCATCTCATAACCGTCCCCCGTTGAGCCTGTCTGCGGCCAGGACTTGCCGCCTGTTGCGACAATCATGGCCCGACAGGTAAAACGTTTTTTCTCCGTAATAACGGTAAAGCCGTCATCGTTTTTTTCAGCCGCCCTGACCTGTTGGGCATAATGAACCACAGCACCATATTGACCTATTTGCCCGACAAGAATCCTGCATACATCGCCTGCCTGCTCAGATTCCGGAAAGATACTTCCGTTCTCACTAACATACGTTTTTAGTCCCTGCTCGTGAAAAAATGCCCCTGTTTGCTCCGGTGAAAACGCATAAAAAGCAGGCTTTAATGTGTTCCCGTAAGGGTAACAGTCCCGCACAAAATCATCAATATCACCGATATGTGTCAGATTGCACCGTCCGCCGCCCGTTATGAGGAGTTTTCGCCCGGCATGGGTGTTTTTTTCGAGTATACAAACAGATACGCCCTCGGTCTCGGCAGCAATCGCCGCCATCATTCCCGCCGGCCCGGCCCCGATAATACACACATCATAATCCACAGAAACTCGCTGCATTATTCCTTCTTCTTAAACAGTTCCAGCGGCTGCTTCAAAACGGATAGGAATACCGCATCAACTTTGGGATTATTCATATCTCCCCGAACCTCGACCTTCCACACCGCCGAGCCGATTCCGCGAGCCAGCAAATCCAGAATCGTGTCCTCAGTGCCCAGCAACCGGTCAAATGCTACCAAATCAATCTCTATCTGCTTCTGTTTTAAATCCAGTTTCCCTTTTCCTCGGAAGACAAGCGGTTTGCCCACCATACGGATGTCCTCAATAATGAGTTGTGACTGGCGGATAAACGCTTCGGCTTTAAATTCGCTGAAAACATACTCATCCGGCTGTCTAAACTGCATCGCCGTCAAAATTTTCCCCATGATAGATTGTTTCCCAAGTTTCATATTAACGACATGCGCCGTCACTTTACCGCGTGACTGCGAAGGTGATTTTAAATCCCCTTCCAGGTTTAACGCTCCAAAGGCTCGTCCCTGTTTGACGCGATCCAGGGTATCTTTTCCATCGGCTGCCAGCAATTGCGGTAGATCAACATCATTCAGCGAAAACCCCAGCCTATAACCGATTTTATCTTCGCCGCTTAAATCAACTTCAATATCTCCGATGATTCTGCCATCGTATAGATCCGCGATTATATCGGTCCCTTCAAAATGCTTTGTGTTCGGGTCATAGGCAAAATCGCCGCGAAAATTGGAAATAAGCCACTGGCGATAATTCAAATGATTGATATCGCATGAGGCCAATGCCTGCCATGTTTTCTTTGCACGATTAAATTCCAGATGGGCATCCACATCTCCAACAAGTCCATTGATAAAATTCTCGTGGCCGGCAGCCACATTTTTCAGCCCAACCCCACCTTCAATATCAATCCGGTCCGGCCCGATTTCACCCATCTGAACCTTTCCCTCGGCAATTCGAAAATGGACTTCTCCTTTCGGTTGTATGCCGGAATATACGCCCTTCAGCCGGCCCTCCAGCAATTCCTCCGGAATAGATTCCAGTTGAATGCCCTTTAAGGAAAATTCTTCGAAATAAAGAATGTCATCCTTCAAATGAAGTTGGCCGAAAGCCTGGCCCAGCGGAATCTCACCCCACGATACGGGGTTGTCCGAACACTGAATGACAAGATCCGTCCGCGAACATGAATCGGCCGGAAAGTTCATTGCCATCTGCCCGCTGACATTCATTCTCCCCTGCATTCGCAGTTTTCCAAGAATACGTTCGGCATCCTGTCCGGCAGCATTCCAAAATAGTTCATTAAAATCAAAATGTTCCAACCCCAGTTCCAGACACAGCCCGGGTTGATCCGTTCGGACACCTTTTGGCGTTAGTTTTCCACTCATCACAACCTGACCGCCTGACGTCATCCCATTAAAGCGATGCAGATCAACCACGTCATGCGTCACGTCCGCCGTTAAATGAATATCCTCCATCGGAATGGGAAAATCTGAATACACGAAACGCCTGCCGTCAACCTGAACTTTTGCGGTATAATCCCAAAGTCGGTTACCCACAACTTTCGGAAAAACATCCACCTCGATATTTGCGATCGCGTCAATGTCCAGTTTATCAAAAAAATCCTGCTGTGACGGCATCGCATTGACCAATAAATCATCAACCGGTATCTGCTTGGCCTGCACATGAACTTGAAATTCCGGCTGGCTGCCAAGCTCAAAGACCTGTGCATCCAGTGTAATCTTTCGCTCGTCGCCATAGTGCGATACAAGTTCTTTGATCTGTACATTGTCTGACGTTATAACAACCGTACCCGTCAAATTCTCCAGTGGATACGGAAAATGCTCATACACCAAACCGGCCTTGGTCAATTCCAGCGTCAGCATAAAATCTTTTTTGCCATTTGCAAACCGCTGAAAATGGTAATCGACTTCCGTCTCGCCGCTCGGCGTAAACGAAAACCACACCTTTTTAACCGAATCATTCAATGCCTGATAGAGATCGGCGTCAAACAGCATATTGGGACTGGTCGTTCGTAAATCAATTTCAGCCCCCGGCCCCATATTTTGAATACTCCCATCGATTTGCAAATTCACATCGCCATGGCTGGCTCGAAGCTGGTTGAGTTCGAGATTCCGCCCCGAAAGCACAATCCGCCCCTGCATCTTTTCGAGCAGATAAGGAAAATCTTCATCCCGGACCGAGATGTCCCGGCAGACGATTAGACCGTTGGCGACTGTCGCCGATAAATCTTCCAAATGACCCTGGATCGAAAGTTTAAGATCCCCCATGCCTATCGGATGGTAGCCGTTCAAAAATCGGCGCAACCCCGGATCTAATAACTCCAGCACCGGCTCACTATAGACAATCGTGTTTTTTTCATAATGATCTGAAAGTCTAAGATTGCGAAGGCTGACATCCAAATTCAACTCCTGCTGATCCTGGTCATCATTTCGAACCATACCTCGAATGTCAACGTCTCCGTCGCCCATTGTAAAACCGCAGCGTTTGACAAGCACCTGACGCCGGTCAAACTCAAGTTCCAGCCGCACGTCGTCCAGGTTCCAGGCATTCTCAAACACCTTTGTTTTGGGCATTTGAATCTTTCCTTCCGCGGCAAAAGAGCTTTTCTCACCGGGACGACCCAGTTTCAACAATCCGCTAAGCTCACTGCCCCCAAAGCCAAATCGCCCATCCGTTATCAGCGAAAAACTATACTCCCGTTTACCCGTTTGAACAGCGACCTGTCCGTTCAGGCTCACGGTCGTAATCGCTTTGGGGCGGTTTTCTTCAATTCGGCTAATCCGCATCGCACCGTTGCAAACTTCAATCAGCGGAATTTTTTCGGAAACTGAATCCGAACGCTGACTCAAAAGCGATGAGAAATTCCATCGTTCTTGCCTATCATACGTCGCGTTAAACAGAAAATCCGACAGCCGAATCGAACGAACCTTAAGCTTTCCCCGAAGCAGTTCCCACGGGTCGAACATCACATCAATTTCATCAAATCGAAAGACCGGAGCATTCACCAACCCATCGGCATTTTCAGCGATAACCACCCCTTTGAGCCGAACGCCTCCAAACCCTTTGAAACGGCCAGACTTGACATAAACGGCCCCGCCGCATAGGTTGCTTATCTTTCCTTCGGCGACCGGAGCGAGTAAGAAAAACCCCACCGCCCAAAGGATAACCAATCCTCCGACCAACCAGGGTAAACTTTTTTTGAGAAACGAAAAGAGCCGTCGTCGCAGACGGCGAAGACGAAATTTCTTGCGTATTGTACTATGATTATTTTCGGTCATAGGCAATGATAAAAACGCAAGGGCGCAAGCCCTGCGAATCAAAGACTAATATTTTTATACATCATTTGCACGGCTCACACCGTGACGTTTTTATTTCAGCGCCTTATCCGCAATATCTCGGCGGCAGTAAGCACCGTCAAAGCTGATCATATCAACTGCTTCATACGCCCGCATCTTTGCTTCGGCAATTGTTTCGCCCAACGCTGTTACGCCCAGAACACGTCCGCCGCTGGTTACAATCTTGCCGTCCTGTTTGGCGGTTCCGGCCTGGAACACAACCACATCTTTCAGTTTTCCGGCTTCCTCCAGTCCGCCAATCACTTTGCCCTTTTCGTAACTGCCGGGATACCCGCCGGATGATATTACCACACATACCGCCGGACGCGGGTCCCATTCGAGCGAAACACTGTCCAGCCGCCCTTCGGTCACAGCCAGCATGACTTCCAGAAGGTCGCTTTTCATCCGCATCAAAATCGGCTGTGTCTCCGGGTCGCCAAACCGCACATTAAACTCCAGCACGCGCGGCCCGCCCTGTGTAATCATCACCCCCGCATACAGGATTCCCCGATATGGCGAATCATTGCGATTCATCCCGTCCACCGTCGGCACGAGAATTTCCTTGATAATTTGCTCCATGAGTGCGTCGGTCACGACCGGTGCCGGGCTGTAAGCCCCCATGCCGCCGGTATTAGGACCGGTATCCCCCTCGCCAATCGGCTTATGGTCCTGCGAGCGTTCCATGACGTAAATGCTCCTCCCGTCCACAAACGCCAGAATCGACGCCTCCTGCCCCAGCAGCTTATCCTCAACAATCACGATATCGCCCGCATCGCCGAAAATATTATTGACCATAATCTGTTCGGCAGCCAGAATTCCGTCCGACGGCTCGTCACAGACAAAAACACCTTTGCCCTTGGCCAGTCCCGCCGCCTTGACCACTACCGCCTCATCGCGGCTGGCAATGTACGACTTGGCATCGACAAACGAGGTAAAGGTGCGACTTTCCGCCGTCGGGATACTATTCGCCCGCATAATCTGCTTGGCAAATGCCTTGTCACCCTCAAGCTGGGCGGCTTTGGTACTGGGGCCAAACGCCTTGATGCCGGCTGCCTCAAATGCGTCCACCGCACCGGCCACCAGCGGGTCTTCCGGCCCGATCACGACAAAACTCACGTTGGCACCCTTAGCGAATTTCACCAGACTCTCAATATCAGTACCCGATATGTCTACATTCTCGCCATACTGAGCCGTGCCGGGATTGCCCGGTGCAATATACAGCTTTTTGAGTTTCTTCGATTGCGATAATTTCCACGCCAACGCGTGTTCACGTCCACCGCTGCCAACCAATAATACATTCATACTAATTCCTCTTTTTGTTAATTCGTGATTTATACTGATAATTGGTAATCATTGTACATTTTTTACCCCATAATTCCATAAAAAATGAAACGCCCAAAAATACTTTCTTAAAATTCTTTTTTTTCAAAAAAACATGAAATTACGAATTTATTTATCATGGACGAATCGCAATTATAGACATATTAAAGCACAATAATGCCCGATAAAAACGATTTGTTTTTGCGAAATTAGGTGTTTTTACCGATTTACAGGAGAACACAATTTGTGTATAATGGGCGTAATTAATTATCTGTGGATTAGCGGGAGAAAGTCATGCGAGTGGGTATGAGAAATCGAATACCCAAGAGGGTTTTTTATACACGTTTTGTACCATCAATTCAACTGTTTCCCTATCTCAAGTATATTCAACCGATACAACACCTTATTTGGAGGAATTTAAAATGAAGAAACTGAAAATCACTTTATCATTTGCGCTGGTATTGTTGCTATGCGCAGCGGCGCAGAGTTTGGCCGCAACTGTAAACCTGGCCCCCACCGACGACGCGTATGTGCATTCGGGTAATCCGAATAACAACTACGGTTTTTCTTCGGCTCTTTATGTGGGCGATGAAAATAACAACGACCCTGCGATTATGACAAAGAGTTATTTAAAATTTCCTTTGTCGTCGGTGTTAGGCGCCAAAATCAATTCCGCCAAATTGGTTCTGCACATTAACCAAATGGGCAACCCAGCGTCCATGCAGGTCGATGCGCACTTTGTATCGAACGACGGTTGGTCCGAAAGTACCGTGACATGGAACACCGCTCCGGCTTACAACCCCACCGTAAGTGATTCCCAGGTCGTCAGCAATGGTGCACAGAAGGTGTGGAAATGGGATGTAACCAGTGAGGTTATAACCGAATTAAACGGTGACAAAGTGATTACGGTGATGATCCGTGATCCCTTCGAAATCGTACGGGGACAATTTGCCGGTTTTGTCAGTAAAGATGCTCTGCATCCTTCCACGGATTTCCCATCTCTTGAAATCGAATATGATGATACCATTAAATGGTCGCAGCCGCCGGTATTTAATCCGGAGTCTCAATACCCGGACTGTTTCTGGGGTTGGGATGAAGTATCAACTTACGGTCCTTCAACGAGTTCAAACCTGTGGTTTCCGGCATGGGCCTGCGCAACTCAATGCCACGGCGATGCGGATTGCGACGGGGACGTAGATGGGAACGATCAGTCGATTCTAACCGCTGCAATGGGCACAACCTATCCCAATATAGGTTATGACCCGCGCGCCGATTTTGATCGGGATGGCGATGTGGATGCTAACGATCAGGCAATACTTACAAGCTATTGGCAAACAAATCCACCGGCCGATTGTGCAACAAGTCCACAACACATCGTTGCCGACGACTGGCTGTGTATTGATCCGCGTCCGGTAACGGATGTTCACTGGTGGGGTTCATACGAAGGTTATACGGATAATGTGCCGCCGGCCGGACCGGACTCGTTCCATATCGGCATCTGGACGGATGTGCCGGCAGGCGAGGACCAGCAGTGGAGCCACCCGGGACAAATGATTCACGAGTGGAACGTCCCACGCGCCGACGCTAATGAGGTGTACGTCGGCTGCGATTACTATCCGGAATATATGACAGAACCGGATGCATGTTTCCACTATGATTTCCAGATTCCCGAGAGTGAATGGTTTTATCAGGAGGATCCGAACACCATCTACTGGATCAGCATCGCGGCAATTTATCCGGATGGAACAACGACGGAATTTCCATGGGGCTGGAAGACACGACCGCATTACTTTAATGATGACGCTGTGCGGATATTCATGCCGACAGACCCTGTGATTGGTTCGGTGTTCGAAGAAGGTGAACCCATCGAAGACGAAACGGGAATTTCCTGGGATATGGCGTTTGAATTAACCACTATAAAAGAAGAACCGGAAGAGCGGCTCAAATTCCAGCAATTGCCGTTGAATGGTGCGATAGTCGAGGAAACCCAGTATTGGGGCCATGATGAGCTCAGTACGGCCTATAGTATGTATGATGATACGGGCCAGCCTCTCAACGCATACGAAGGCTGTTATATGGCCGATGATTTTGCAGACCTTGAACATTCGCCGGTGATTAAAGTCAAATGGTGGGGTTCCTACCTGGAAAATGAGATTATGGATCCCGGTGTTAACCGCTTCCTGATTGCATTTGAAAAAGATGTCGCGGCGGACGAACCCGGTAATCCTGTGACCTACAGCCATCCGGGCGACGTCATTCTGACGCAGTTTGTCCATCTGTCCAGTACTGTGCCGCTCAATCCCGGTGAGTATTCCGAAACCTGGATCAGTTACGGCGGAGCGCCCTGCAACGAAAACCTCTATGAATATGAAGCGGTGCTGAAGAATCCGTTCCCGCAGGACCCGAACACGGTGTACTGGCTCAAGATTGTCGCGATGGTCGATGTTGACGCCGCGATTTGGGGGCAGATACAGAATATCCTTGCCGCGAATCCAGGCATGACACTCTGTGAGTTCCTGAATTTACCGTACTCGCAGCAATCTGAACAATACGGCTTGCAGCAGCCAATTACGCGATGGGGATGGCATAACCGCGATTACACGCGGATGGATCCCTATGCTTCGACGCCGCCGGCGGTACAGCCCGGTGAGCATCTGGCCGGGACCCTGCCTGACGGCACGGCAGACGGAACGCCAATCTGGCACTTCCAGGATGATGCGGTCTCCGGACCGGTTCAGATTAACGAAGCCGCAGGCGAAATGCCGTTTGTAGATCAGCCGGACTGGAAAGACGAGAACTACAAATACATCTGGCCTTTATGTCCGGATGCCCAGCAGGGTGTGGACGGCCCCGGCCCCGAAGGCGAAGGAATTGAACTCTACTCCAAAGACCTCGCTTTCGAACTGTGGACCAGTACTAATTGCCGCGACAAGCTATCCGCGGTAGAAAAAAGCGACTATGATGCATATGTGGCAGCAGGTGCGGATCCATCCTGCTGGTGCTGGCAGTATCAGTGTCATGGTGATGCTGATGGTGTTGCGTATGGTCCGGGATGGATTGTGTATAACAACGACTTGGATGCTCTGATCAATGCATGGAAACACAAAATTGGTGATGCCAATCAAGATCCGTGTGCAGACTTTGATCATGCAGCATATGGTCCCGGATGGCGAGTCTATGACAATGACTTGAATATTTTGATCAATAGCTGGAAGGCCATGTATCCGAGTCTTCCAGACTGTCCAAGTTATTAAATCAAAGGGTTAATGTAACTGCTAACATCAAAGGAGCCGGCGGCAGCGCCGGCTCCTTTTTTTGTATTATCGGCCGTAAAATATATTAGAAATCAAAAAGCAAATATCAAAATTGTGGACATCCTCCGGATGGCTTTTTTATCGGGCTAATCGATTTACCATAGAGAACATAAAGATTATCAGCCGGAAATCTAATATTAAATGAGCCTCCGGCAAACTCG
>JADHXS010000081.1 GCA_016782835.1 Phycisphaerae bacterium
AACCGTATGTGTCCATGACCTCCTGAGCGGCTTCAACGTTGGGATTATCAACCAGTCCCCGGCAGCCGAAGCAACGCCAGCCCGCACTTGGGCAGGGAGCGCCGCAACCGGCCCGAATGATAGGACCTAAGCAAATTTCGCCGTATTCATAGCGGCAGATGGTTTCTTTGGCTTTGCATTCGACGCAAACGGGATAGTCCGGCACAAACGGAGCCTTGCCGACCAGCAGCGAACGAAGAATCTGGGCGAATTCAGCATTGTTAATCGGACAGCCGTGAATATAATAATCCACCTCGACAACTTCATCGACGGCTCTTGTTTTTTCGGTGTTCAGATGCGGCATCTGGCTGTCTTTGCCGTAAACGCATTCGCGAACTTCGTTCAGGTCAAAGTTATTTTTCATTCTGTTGACGCCGCCGATGGTGGCACAGGCACCCAGTGCAATGAGGATTTTGGCCCGACTGCGAATCACTTCCAGCCGTTTGGCGTCTTCTTCGCGGGTAATCGAGCCTTCGATGATGGCGATGTCGTATTCGTGACTCTGTTCGCTCATCGCCTCCCGCCACTCGACCACATCGACCACGTCGATCAGATTAAGAATATCCTCTTCCAGGTTAACAATCTGCAATTGGCAGCCTTCGCAACAGGCAAAATCGAATATAGCTACTCTTGGTTTACTCATTATATCGCCTCCGGTACATTCGCTAAGTCGCTGTAGCGAAATACGGGACCGTCCTGGCAGACGTAATGTTCATTGATCTGACAGTGGCCGCATTTGCCTACACCGCATTTCATTCTTCGTTCAAGGTTCACATAGATATGGTCTTCCGGCACCTCCGCCTCCGCCAGGGCCATTAGTACGAATTTGTACATGATCGGCGGACCGCACACCAGCACCTGAGCTTTCGGCAGGTTATTTTCAATTTTCGGAATCAGCGTCGTTACCACGCCGACGTTGCCGTTCCAGCATTCATGGGCTTCGTCGATGGTTTCCATGACGAGCATGTCCTTGCGTTCTTCCCACATTGCGGTCTCTTCACGGAACAGCCGCATGTCGTGGCATTTGGTGCCGAGCAGAACGGTAATATTTCCGTAGTCCTGTCGATTGTCTAATGCATAACGAATAAAGGATCGTTGTGGAACCAGTCCGATACCGCCGCAGATAAACACCAGGTCCTTGCCTTTGGATTCGGCGACCGGGTACGTCGAACCGTAAGGCCCGCGGATACCCAGTTTGTCACCTGCCTCCAGTTTATGGATGACCTTGGTCAGGTTGCCGACTTTTCGAACCACCAGTTCTAGTCCCTTTTGTGTCGGCGACGAGGAAATCGAGATCGGCGCTTCACCGATGCCCGCGACAGAAACCTCGACAAACTGTCCCGGCGTATATTCAAAGGCATCTCCGGAATCTTTTTCCAGGTGAAGGAACAGCTCGGTGCCGTTGAGCATCCGGCGCTTGGTCACCGTCCACAACTCCGGCAGATAGATGTCTTTTTTGCCATTACAACATTCACACATTCTTTATTCTCCTTATCTTGGAAACCCTGCGAGAGGATTAACCGATTTCTGTTTGTTCCATAATCCTGTTATACACATCCACCGGGTTGGCGATGTGAGACGTACAGGCCGACACACAGCGTCCGCAGCCGACACAGGCGATCTGTCCGCCGATTTTGCTCGGCACGTATTTACCCTTTCGATACATGCGATGGCGGAAACGGTCTTCGCGGTGCTTGCGGAAATTATGATTGCCCGCAACCGTTGCGAAGTTCTCCAGAAGACACCCGTCCCATGCACGCGTGCGCCGCCCGGTTTCAAGGTTCCAGTCCACCTCGTCCTGCACATCGAAGCAGTAGCACGTCGGGCACACCTGGTTGCACGAACCGCACGAGTAGCACAGACGGGCCTTTTCCTCCCAGACCGGATGGTCATACGCTTTTTCCAGCAGCGTGGGCAGGTACGACGGCTTGCATTGCAGCACGTGCTTGTTAAGTCCGGTTTTGTTCTTGTCCTGAACCGCCTTGCGTTTGCTCAGGTCGCCGTCGGCTGCGCTCTTTACGCCGGTCATCATTTTTACTAAAACTTCGCCTTTGTCGGTCGCCGCTTCAACCACATAAGCGTCACCGATGTCGGTCAGCAGAATATCAAAACCGGTATCCACCGTGGCCGTGTTCATTGACGAGGCGAAGACATTTTCGCTGGCAGTAACAACATCACAGGCAATGATCGTGATGTTATTGCGGCGATTCATGTAATGCGTGTCATATTCACCTTGGCTGAACAGTTCGTCCATTTGATTGATGGCGACCATATCGTACGGATGCACGCCCAGCAGGATCATTTTCTCGGATTCCTGTACGCTTTGACTGTCACCGCCGACCTTAAAAGACAGCAGCGTTTCTTTGGGCGGCAGAACATATTTCCGGGGCGACAGGATTGTCACATCATAATCCAAACGCAGGTCGTCCGCGTTTTTCAGTTCGCCGAAAGCAAACTTGTCGTGTTTAGCCTGCACCCCCACAACGGTCTGCGCCGAACCGATCAGCGATGACACAAACTGCCTGAACTGCTCTTTCGTTACTGTGCTTACACTCATGACTTTTCCATTTCCTATAAACTGTTTTCGCTTTTATTTACCGTTCTTCCAGGCCCTCACGTTGTCATTCCGAGCGGAGCGAGGAATCTATTTAAACAACCATCCGCCGTTAGGCGGATTCCACAAGTTTAATTTTTAACTTTTGATCTTTAATTTTTCGTAATACTTTAGCCAAGTGTCACATATGACTTGTCATTCCCGCGAAAGCGGGAATCCAACGTAAAAACGGCCTCTGCCGAAGGCAGTTTCCTGTTTTTTACACTCGGCTAAAATGTTACAATTTTTCAAACTGACTTATAGTCAGTTTGAGATTGCTATATATAGTAGGGAAGAATTCCCAACTCCATTGCAATATCGATCGTGATGACTTTGACCCGCTTCGGGACATTCAGATAGCAGGGCGACAAATTCAAAATGCCTTTAATACCCGCATCAATCAGCGCGTCGGCACAGCCTTGTGCGGCGTTAGCCGGAACCGCCAGAATCGCAAGGCGAATGTTACGGGCTTTCAGGGTAACAATTTCGGCGACATTTTCGACAAGGTTCTTGCCGATTGTTTTTCCAATCTTGTTGTTGTCATTATCAAAAATTGCGGCGATATCAAAACCGAACATCGAAAAACCCGGATAGGAAGCAATCGCCGTGCCCAACCGTCCCGCACCCACCAGAACAGCCTGCTGAGAGACGTCCAGTTTTAGGATGCTGCGAATTTGTTCAGCCGTGGACGAAACGGGATATCCAATCCCGCGCGTTCCGAAGGCCCCGAAATAAGATAAATCCTTTCGGATTTGCGGTGGATTCAAATGCAGACGTTCCGCAAGCTGCTGGCTGGAAATAGTCTCCTGATTCTGCGTTTTCAGTATCGAAAACGCCCTCAGGTACATCGGCATCCGCTTAATGGTCTCGTCCGGTATCTTATGATATTTCATGGTTCCAGCAATTCATATGTTTCATATATTGTGGTTGTGCTCACAATCACAAGCAAACCATTAAAATAAAGGATAAAATCGGACATGTCAAGCAGAAATAATAAACAATGTCGAGCAAAACACGAGTTTTTTTTTGTGAATATAGACCAGAAAACTCCCGGAAGAGTACAAAATTTATTTTTTCATAGATTTTCAGAAAATATATCAATATATCGAGAACTCTCGGTATATTGATTCGTAAAATATGGAACTTAATCCAATTTGGAAGGGTTGAAAATGAATGCTGTTGAGAATACAGTTGAATTATTGCCGGATGAAATGCTCCAAAAGGCCGCAGACTGCCTGAAAGTGATGGCTCACCCGATTCGGCTTCGGATGGTCAATATCCTGATGCAGGGAGAGTACGCCGTCCATGAAATTGCGGAGTTGTGTAAAATGTCGGCGAATCAAACATGTGAACATCTTCGCCTGCTCAAAGGTCATAGTTTGCTGGATAGCCAGCGCCGAGGCAGAACCGTGTATTACAAGATTGCCTCGCCGCAGCTTCCCGGGCTGATTGATTGTATCAAAAATAACTGTCAATGTTAGAGGATAAAGAAATTCCCATGGAGAAACAAATGGCTGAAATAAAACGGGTATTAGTAATAGGCGGTGTTGCAGGCGGGGCGTCTGCGGCCGCACGGCTTCGGAGACTGGATGAAAAAGTTGAGATTGTGATGTTTGAACGGGGGCCGTATATTTCGTTTGCCAATTGCGGACTACCCTATCACATCAGCAATGTGATTGCCGACAGAGAACGCCTGCTGGTGCAAACCCCGGAAAACATGAAAAACCGGTTTAGCATTGATGTGCGCATTCAGTCGGAAGTCATCCGGATTGACCGGGACAAAAAAGTGGTTGTCGTGCGCGACCTGCAAACCGAACAGGAATATACGGAAAACTATGACACATTGGTACTCAGTCCCGGTGCAGAACCCGTACGCCCGCCGATTCCCGGTCTGGATCTGGAGCATGTTCATACACTCCGCTCCATTCCCGACATGGATGCGATTAAACGATACGTGGACCAAAACAACGCCGCCCATGCGGTGATTGTCGGCGGCGGTTATATCGGTCTTGAAATGGCCGAGGCCCTCATCGAACGGGGCATGAAGGTTTCGCTGGTGGAGTTGGCGCCGCAGGTCATGGGCACCGTGGACCCGGAAATGGCCGCACCCCTGCATCAGGAACTGAAACTCAATGGCGTGGACCTCCATATTAATACCAGCATCAATGGAATTGAAAAGAATGAAAACCGATTGGATGTCAATTTAAGCAATGGCGATCTGCTGAAAACAAATTTAGTCATTCTGGCGATTGGCGTTCGGCCCGAAACGAAACTGGCGCGCCAAGCAAAGCTCCAAATCGGTTCGCGCGGCGGGATCAAAGTCAATGAGCACATGCAAACCAGCGACCCGGCTATCTACGCCGTGGGCGATGCCGTCGAAGTGACGGATTTCATTGGGGGATTTGAAACATTGATTCCGCTGGCCGGTCCCGCCAATCGGCAGGGCCGCATTGCCGCCGATAACATCTGCGGCAAAAAAAGTGCCTATCACAACACACAGGGCACGGCAATTTGCAAAGTCTTCAATTTAGCGGTCGCTACAACCGGCATGAACGAAAAGAATCTTAAACGCGCCAACATCAACTATGAAAAAATCTATGTACATCCCGCCAATCACGCCGGCTATTATCCCGGTGCGACACAAATCAGCCTCAAACTCCTGTTCGATCCCGATACCGGCAAAATTCTCGGTGCACAGGCAGTGGGCGTAAAGGGCGTCGATAAACGCATCGATGTGATTGCCGTGGCAATGCGGGCATCACTGACGGTTCAGCAGTTGCAGGACCTGGAATTATGTTATGCCCCGCCGTACGGCTCAGCCAAGGACCCGGTTAACTACGCCGGCTTTGTCGCCTCGAATATCCTCAGCGGCGATGCGGCCATCTGCCATGTCGCTGATGTTGAAAATCCCGCTCAAAACCAGAAACTGCTCGACGTTCGCACACCCGCTGAAGTACAGGCCGGGACGATTCCCGGTGCGGTCAATATCCCCATTGATGAGTTGCGCGCCCGCCTGGATGAATTGCCGAAAGACAAGGAAATATTGGCCTTTTGTGCAGTTGGCTTGCGGGCTTATCTGGCCTGCCGCATTTTGACGCAGCATGGTTTTAAATGTCGAAACTTATCAGGGGGCTATAAAACCTATTGTGCCGCCGAGGGGATTCAGGCGGCAAGTGACTCGCCGAGGAAAGAATTAAAAAGTGATACCGGTCATACGGAAGAACCGGTTCAAAAAGCAATGGAAATTGTCAAAACCATTGACGCATGCGGTCTTCAGTGTCCCGGGCCGATTCTAAAGCTCAAAGAAGTCGCCGAGTCGTTATTGCCCGGACAGGCGGTGCGCATCACCACCACCGACCCCGGTTTTGCGCAGGATGTCAAAGGCTGGTGCGAAAGCACAGGCAATCAGTGCCTCGAAGTGACAGCCGCTGCCGGTCACTATCAGGCAACCGTTGCCAAATCCGCTTCCGGTGCATCGACCCTGCATCGACCCGACAGCAAAAAAAAGACGATGGTGGTGTTCAGCGGTGATTTCGATAAAGCGATGGCCGCGTTTATCATTGCCAACGGTTCCGCCGCGATGGGCAGTCAGGTCACCATGTTCTTTACGTTCTGGGGGCTGAATCTCCTGCGAAGACCCGAGTCAATTCCGGTTAAAAAGAATTTCATTGAAAAAATGTTCGGGTTCATGATGCCGCGCGGCGCCGAAAAAACAACCCTGTCAAAAATGAACATGGCCGGCATGGGAACCATGATGATCAAGGGCATTATGAAAAAGAAAAACGTTGCCTCCCTGTCCGAGCTGATTGACAAAGCCAAAGAAAACGGTGTCCGCCTCGTGGCCTGTGCGATGTCAATGGACTTAATGGGAATCCATAAAGAAGAACTCATCGACGGTGTTGAAGAAGGCGGCGTGGCCATGTATCTCAACCAGGCCGAATCCGCCGGCGTCAACCTGTTCATTTAATGACGCATTCATATTTGGCATTACTTTTTGACAGCTTAACTGAATATGATATGATACTTGCCTAATTGTCAATCAAGTGGATATTTAATCGATAGGAACAGAGATGCCGATATTTGAGTATAAATGCCCCGAGTGCGGGTTTATCAATGAAGTGCTGGTCAAATCATCCGACACCAAGCCCCCGGCCTGCCCCAAGTGCGGCTCAAGGAAAACCGAAAAGCAGTTTTCCACCTTTGCCGCCGTAGTCAAAGAGCCTGCTCCCCCGGCCTCAAACTGCCAAACCTGTCCAAACTCCGGCGGGTGCCCTAATTTTTCAGACTAAAAAAAAACAGAATTAAAATATTTATCAACATTCAAGACTCTTTAGGTTTCAAACTAAGTTCTTTTTTTGAAGTTACTTATAAACGAACATCAAGAAATGAGACTTGAATACTTCAAAAATTGAAGTGTTTTTTTGATAAAGTGTTTGAAACCAAAACAGTTTTGGCGCATACTATATGAATAGAAACGGAAAAAGTTTCTTGAACAGGCTCTTTGGAGAAGAATATGGGACCCGATCTTGAAAAGGCAATACAGGATTTAAGTCTTCGAATGCGGATGATTCGTGCGATTCAGGAAGACCACGCGGCTGAGAATGCTCTCACCGAGCGTGAAGCTATGATCTTACAGCAATTGGCCGAACAGGGATCGCTGAGTGTTTCCCAGATTTCGGAAAGCTGGCCGGATATCAGCGACAGCACGATTTCGATGTCGATTACGAAGTTGTGGCGAAAACGCGGACTGGTTACCAAGACCATCAAACCGGACAACCAGCGCGTGACCATGGTCGAGCTTTCTGAGAAAGGAAAAGCGGAACTGGCTGAAATCCTGAAGCAGCGAAGCGAACGTTTTCAGGCTCTTTTTAAAGCAATAAATGTTTCCCCCGAAGAAAAAACGGTACTGATCGATGTTTGTCAACGCGGGGTAAAGTTCCTTGATAAAATGCTGGGTTTCAAAAAAGCATCGGATACGAAATAAGGTAAACGCTCCGAGCAAATCAAAATAATGCAGGATCCTGCTCTTTAATGAAATGCCTGACTGTATGGCGGGCGAACGGCGACTGTTGCAAGACGTATAAATATTGCGCCGAGGTTGCAGCCGCGAGAAAAAGGGAAAGGAGAGTGCCATGTATACGAATAGACACAAATCTTGGTTTCATCAGCTTGTTGTAGTCATCTTGGCGGTGGTAGTGTCGGGGGTTGGGTTTTCGGCTCGCAATCGCTCAGAAGAACGGGGCCGCGGACAACAGCAATCCGAGCAGAAAGCAGCGGCTGCTTCTCAAAAATCTGAATCACCCGCAAAAGCACAACCCCGTTCATCCGAAGCGTCCTCAAACCGCTCTCAGGAAAGACAAAGACCAGCCGATTCCAAAGCTTCACAGCAGCGTCAGCAAACTGCACCGGCACCGGCTCGGCAGTCTGCTCCCGCTCGAAACGATGATGACCGTTCCGTACAACCGGCTCGATCAACTCGTCCGGCTCCGTCCGCCCCGCAGGCACAGCCCAACCGGTCCGTCGAACGTCAAACCGCTCAGCAAACACCTTCACAGCCGACGCAGCAAAGAAGCAAAGCGGTGCCCGCTCGCCGGGTAAACCGTACGGTTGAGGTTGTCAGTACGGCCGAAAGAAATAACAGCAGTTCAAATCGGGTTAATGTTTCCACACGGACTTCCTCTGTCTCTTCTGCTGAAAACGCAAAGCCGAAAACATCTTCGGTTTCCCGGACGGTTATTACACCGTTGGTGGCTGTAAAAACGCAGGCCTCTGTGGAGACACGAACGGAACGCAAGCCGATGATCGAAACGGTTTCCTCTCCCAAGGCACCCATTGCCCGGCCGCAGCCTGCTTCGCGAACAGCAGGAAAAATTTCTACCCGATTGACCGCACCGGCAACGAGTAAAGAGCCGGAAAGAACGGTTAATCGCACATCCGTTAAAAAATCCGGAACATCATTCGAGGTCTTTGGCTCAGATTCCGAAAGAAAATCAAGACAAACCGCTTCCATAACGGCTCAGACAAAGACTCGCGATCGAAACATCCGCGAAAAAACCGTCACGCCTCTTCGCGTAACCGTCAATGACATTAAGACCCAGCCAGCACAGGTTACCGTTTCTGACAGGTCTTCAAGAGGCGGTTCGACCCCGAGACCTTTCGATGGTCGTCATGACAGACAGCGACGAAGCGAACCCTCCAGTACCATCGTCATCAACAATGACAATCGGGTCATCGTACAGGGCAGCCCCACACGGCAGCGCCCGCGGCCTAATTTTTCGCGCCGGTTGTTCAGTGATACCCGGTATATCCGCAAAGACCCGCACTGGCTCCACTACGGCAGCGGCTTTTACTTCAGTTGGTCGTCGTCCAGTTGCGGCGTTGTTGTCAGCTTGCCCTATTACTACACGACTGTTCATTACGGTACGCCGTACTATGGCCTTTCCTATTACTACCCGAACTACCACCGCAAATACGTCTTCGTCAGCATCGGGGGGTACTGGCCCTACGACTACCGCTATCGACGCTACTACTGGTACGGCTGCCATCCGTATTACTGGTACGGCGCAAACGTTATTTACGAGCCGAGCCGGAATGTGACCAACAACACCTATAACTATTACTACGACACCGATGACAAGGCCGATACCGCCGGCTACGGATTCTCCAGTTCCGCACAGCCGTATTATACGCTCGGCAATCCGAAGGAAGAGGTCGTCGATGAGCCGCAGTTCGAAACCGCCGCCGACTTGTGCTTTGACCATGCCGTGACGCTCTTTGCCGCGGGCAATTATGCCGATGCGGTCGAACAGTTCCGCGAGGCCGTACTGCTGTCCCCGGACGATATTATCCTGCCGTTCACCTACAGCCAGGCATTGTTTGCCTCCGGCGACTATGCACGTGCTGCCGGGGTTCTGCGGGGAGCCCTTGATAAGATACCCGAAGACGAATTGACGATTTACTTCCCCAGGGGATTGTACGAAGACGAGAAGGTCATAAATGACCAAATCGAACAGCTCGAAATTGCGGCCGAAAAAGAACCCTTTGCCGCTGATTATCAACTGCTCCTCGGCTATCAATATCTCGGCATGGGCAAGCTGGAAAAGGTACATCTGCCGTTGACGAAAGCCGCTCAAAGTTCCGCCAATGCAGAAGCCGCCGGCAAATTGATGGCTCTGGCCGCCCAACTGGAAAAAGAAAATGAATCATAATGACTCTGTGTAAAATATCCGTTCTCCGGGCAGCATTGTCGTCCGGAGGACGGATACTTCCGCCATGCAATAACAATCGAAAACAGGGACAATACCCATGAAGACGCTATATCAATGTTTGATTATCTGTTTGAAATGCCTTACAAAAAGGCGTCCTCTCTGTGTCATTCCCCATAGATATCTTCTCAGTGTCATTCCCGCGAAGGCGGGAATCCAGGGATTCTTTTATTCTGTACTTATAAGTTTGGTTTGCATCAGTGTACCGGTTTTTGCCGCGGGCGAATTCGCAATCGATCTAAGCGGCGATTCGCAGGAACTCCCTGACATCGACGGTTCGATGGTGGTTTGGCAGGAATATTTATCCGCGTATGAAGATTATGATATTTTCGGCATCGACCTGGACACCGGCTCCGGCTATATCTACATCATCGGCTGGATATATGACCAGACCAATCCTCGCGTTTCCGGCACGCGCGTCACTTGGCAGGACGATTACTACGGCGACGGTACCGACTGGGACATTTACCTCTCCGACATTTCAAATCCCTCCGGCATCCTGCGCTATCCCGTCGCGATAACAGAAGACATCGCCGAGACCAATCCCGCCATTCATGGAAATACCCTCGTCTGGCAGACCAATTACGGCACACAAGCAGCCCCGGACTGGAACATTCTCGCCGCCGATATGACTGAACCGAACGTCCCCCGCATCTACGAAGCGGATGCCTATGACACCAATCAGACAAACGCCCGTCTCTATCGAAACACCGTTGTCTATCAGGATGATACCAGCGCCAATCAGGATATCTGGTCCGCAGACATCTGGATGAAAAACAACCCTGTCTATGCCTCGGTTTTCGTCGATGAACTTGCCGCACTCGATCAAACAAACCCGGCTGTCTGGGGCGATACCGTTGTCTTCCAGGCCGATAGCGGCTCAGGCGATGAGGATATTTACGCTGCTGACATCTCCGACCCCGCCAACCCCGTGGTTTTCACGATAGCCGATAGCGCCGCCGATCAGACCAACCCCGACATCTCACGCCATATCGTCGTCTGGCAGGATTTCCGAAACGGCGACTGGGACATCTACGG
>JADHXS010000082.1 GCA_016782835.1 Phycisphaerae bacterium
GATAAGAATGGATTAAGCCACACAAGGACGCCCAGCAATCCCAGCACAACGATCCCTGTCGAAAACCCGATAAGATAGGGTTTTCTTCTTGTGTGCGTATTTTTTAGCGGCACCGTTTCGCGTGCAGCTTCGATGACGATCTCACGAATTTTCGCATGATCTTTTTTGCTGATAGCCTGAACCATGTTGGTTGAGCTGAGAAGTTTTTCGAGATTGACATCCAAAAGTTCCAAACTGCCCGAAGAAGATGATTCGGCGAATCCCTGATTCTCCGATTGAATCAACTGAATAAACACTCGGCGAAAGAAATGGCGACAACGATAAAGTCGGTCGTTCACTTCCTGGATGCTTTTGCCGATTTCGCCGGCGATCTGCTCCGGCGTCTGGAGGTGGTTGTAGCGGCGCCGCATCAGTTCACGATTCGGTGCTTCCATCTCCGCCAGTGAAGCCTGAACAATTTCACGGACAAAAGGGTTATTGGTTACGTCCTCCGACAGCGGCTCATCCCGAAAATGGGACAGTCCGCAGAGCACCTCATCCGGAAGTTGTGACCAGGCCCAGGGCCTCTGGGGTTTCATCTGCCATTGCAGCAGCCCTTTGTCGCGAGCCTGTTTCGCCTGTCCGCGGAGCCATTGCAGCATGCTTTCAGAGTCAGGAGTGAATTGCTCCAACACCTGGACGGCTTGTTTGAAGGTTCGCGTTGTCAAATCGGCCGCGATGTTTGCATCGGCCCCGACATGGAAATACAACCAGGTGTAAATAACATCGATAAACTCATCCAGCCATTCCTCAATCACCTGCACATCGCCACGATTGAGTTGAATAATGCGTTTTTTGTTCCAATCACGTCCCATACTGCCTGTCGTCCTGAATTGCTCGCGCCCTATTCTGATAAGACAATGCACTCACCGATAGGTTCCGCGAAGTCATATTATTATATCGGATATTTGGCTCCGGCAACAGTAATTTCTTGTGGGGAAAATTCTTAGGCCGTAATACGGGCTGGGAACGGATAATAGGGTTATATTAAGTTTTTCACCACGACAGCGGGTCGAGTTTATAATAACTTTTCAATTTTTCATAAAGTTCCGGGCTGTGTTTATACATTTGTTTAGGTTTTTCGAAAAACGCTTCCGTAGCTACGGCGAAAAACTCGGCCGGATTCGTGGCGCCGTATTTGTTTAACACGGATCGTTGCCCACCATGCTCTTTTTGGCGTAGCCGCTCATATTCTTCACCGAGCACCGCCGCCCAGCTTCGATAGCAGCCGCGACAGTCAAGAATCGGCGCCCCATCCGCATCGCCGTCTTCCTGGTCCAGTTGGTGGGCGAACTCATGAAGCACAACATTCCGCCCGTCCTCTACGTTCCGGGCGCCACCGGTTATGTTGTCCCAGGCTAAAACAACCGGACCATTCTGCCACGACTCACCCAGCCGAACGCTTTTACCCTCCAGGATCAGCCCTCCGTCGTTTTGGAGACTTTTGGCAACATAGGTATGCGGATAGACGTAAATGGCTTTCAGCTTCGGATAGAAATTGGTTTTTCGATTCAATAGTAGCATACACGCCTGTGCGGCAATGGTCACTTTGATCTCGTCAGTTATCTCAAGTCCGCCGCAACCGACGAAATGTTTTTCATCCAGAAACACATTAACCAGCCCGTTCAGTTGTTGTTTCAAATCAGCGGGCAAGTGTTGATAGAGCGGCAAATTCTTTTTAATGAAGCCCTGTTTGGCAGCATCAAGGTCTGATTGTAAAAGAAGACGACGTTTCCTGTTTCGTTTGAACCGTTTAGCGATAAAAGTACCCATGAATGCTGTCAGGCATGAAAGGATTATAAAAAAAAAATGTTGTGTTTTCATATTTGGCAGTTCATTCTCGAAACCTGCATTATGGGCTCACTTATTGCCGAACATCCTAAAGCCAATTGGGATACTTTGCAATAATCAAGTTTTCAGGCCCGTTTTATTCTTCCGCCGCAATACTACGGGTGTTAACCCGTAGATGAAGTTAGCCGCCTCTGGCGGGCGGGCGAAGCCCGAAACGGCAAATACTATGGGTGTAAACCCATAGAAATTTATTGATATTGAGAATAATCCGGAAATGTTTTGAAAAAACGATAAAAATGTGTAACTTTTGTGTGCTAAATGAGACTTAATGATGGATAGTATCTGTTGTGAGCGGGAAGAGTCTATCTAATGTTCCGCTGAAATAATCGTAAATAAAGAGTTGGCAAATGATTTGGATGTATTGTAACTCTTGAAATTCAATAATGATACAGCTTTAAGAGGAGTGAATGTCTGTTTATTGTAAAGATATAAGGTTTGTCGGGTTTGCCCTTATTTTTGTAGCATTTTTCGTACTGCCCGGATGCAAGTCTCCGGATAAGTTTAAGCAGCAGGCGGATGAAGAGGTCTATAAGATTCTGAACCAAAAGTGGAAAGACAGCTTTGGATATAAGGCCAATTACACCGTAACCGATGGAGAGCCGAATACATTGGAAGTGATTAAAATGATTCCGCCGTCGGGCATACTGAGCCAATCGCAGGCCGTTGCGATTGCGACCAGGTATAATCGTAACTATCAAAATCAGAAAGAATCACTCTATCTTTCAGCCCTTGATTTAACGCTGACGCGTCATGACTATGCCCGGCAATGGTTCGGTACGGTTGATGCTTTCTATGAGGCTTCTGACGGTATGGAAACAACGCCTTTGGATGCCGAAGGCGGTGTGAACCAGCAGTTTTTACTCGGCGATGGCATCCTGATCGGGGCAGGCTTGGCGGTAGATTGGGCTCGTTTTCTAACCGGGGATCCCCAGACATCACTGGGGTCGGTCTTGAGCGCCAGCCTGGCGGCCCCGCTGTTGGGAAGGGGTGCCGGTAAAGCGGCACGCGAAAACCTCACCCAGGCCGAACGCAATGTCTTGTATAACATCCGATCATTCAATCGCTATCGTAAAACATTCGTCGTCTCGATTATATCAGATTATTATCGTGTTTTACAGGAAAGAAACAGGGTTGAAATCCAGAAAGCCAGTTACAAGCGACTCGTTGATTCCACCAACCAACTGCGGATGGAAGTCGAAGTCGGACAACGGCCCGCATACGATTTGGCCGAAGCTGAACAGCGCCTGCTCAGTGGTGAACAGAATGTGGTATCCGCTGTCCAGCGTTACGAACAGATACTCGACAATTTCAAAATCACCCTGGCCTTGCCAACCGACATAGAAGTTCAACTGGAGCCGAATGAATTAAATATATTGGAAGCCATTGGCATCAGCCGGCCGGACTACTCTGCCGAAGACGCGATTCAGATGGCCCTGTTCTGGCGGTTGGACCTGGCCAATGCACAGGATGGACTCGATGATGCCGAAAGGAAATTAATACTGGCCGCCGAAGGATTGGGCCCGCAGGTGGATTTTGTTGCGACTGCGGATGTCAGTTCAACGGGAGATACTGAAATGACCAGACTGCGATTTCATGAGGGGACTTACTCGATGGGTATTACTGCGGATTTACCGCTTGACCGCAAGGCGGAACGAAATGCTTATCGTGAATCGTTGATTACCGTACGTAGACAGCATCGCGATTATGATGAAGAAATCGATGGGATCAAACTTCAAGTAAGAGATGCCTATCGAAATCTGATACAGACGGCCGAAAGTTATCGCATCCAGAAAATAGGACTGGAATTGGCCCGAAAACGTGTGGAAGTCGAAAAACTTTCACTGCAATATGGCCGAGGGACAGTTCGGCTGCTCTTGGATTCTGAGGATGCTCTGGTACAGGCGCAGGATGATGTGCTGGGCGCGTTAGTGGACCATATGATTGCGAAATTGAGCTTTTTCCGGGATGTCGGTATCCTGCGCGTACAACCGGATGGAATGTGGGAACAGGCGAAACCATGAAGTTAAATAAAAATACAAATTCATTAATGACAAATAAAACCGGACATACCACGCCTCAGGGAGCGGGTCGCAAACAAAAGGGGCGATGGGTAATGACGCTTTTAATTGTTGTGATTCTGGTGATATCCCTATTATTTGCGACCACCAGAGGAAGAACATCAGATATTGCCGATGAACAGACAGTGACGGTGCGTCGGGGCGACCTTATTGTGACCGTAACCGAAAGCGGCAGCATCCGGGCACGTGATTCGATACAGTACAAATGTCGTGTTGAACGAAGACGGGGCGGCGTCGATATGACAATTTTGGATATCGTGCCGCCCGGAACTTATGTTACTCAGGAAGATGTCGATGCCGGGATGGTGTTGGTCGAGTTGGATTCCTCCAGTCTCAAAGATCAGTTGCAGGAAGAAGAGATGGAACTGGCCGGCGACCAGGAAAATTTTACCGCGTCCAAGGAAGCCTATGATATCCAGGTCATTCAGAACGAGAGCGATGTTGCCACAGCTCGACTGAGGGTGCGTTTTGCGTTGATGGATATGGAGAAATATCTGGGCAAGGAACTGGCGCAGCAAATGACCGAGAATATTAGCCAGGCAGAAAATCTGGTCGGGCATGTTACCCCGTTTTTGAGACAGGTAAAAAATGATCCAAATTTATTAGAGGGTTCGTCGGCTGGTCAGGAACTGAAAGGTCTGCGGGATGAGATTGTGTTGGCAGAGGGTAATCTAAAGACCGCTGAGAATACGCTGGCTGGTTCTGAGAAACTGCATGAAGCAGACTATGTCTCTAATCTTGAGTTGGAAAGAGACAGGCTCAGCGTTACCAGCCGCCAGTTTTCGCAGCAGAATGCCCGGGTGAATTTGGATTTATTCCTCATTTATGATTTTCCAAAGAATGCCGAACAATATCTCAGCGATTATATCGAGGCCGGACGTGAACTGGAGCGGACCTTTGCCGAGTGCCGTTCAAAACTGGCCCAGGCTCAGGCACTGCTCAATAACGCCCAGGAACAATTCAGATCTCAAACCAATTATGTCAATGATTTAAAACTGCAGATCGAATACTGCACGATCCGGGCGATCGCACCCGGTCTGGTAATATACGGCGAGGGCGGAAGCGGCGACACGTTCCGGATGTATCGGGGTGGTTCCGGCGGAGGAATTATTGCCGAAGGTGAAGTGGTCTATGAAGGCCAAACCATTATCGCGATGCCGGATACTGCGGCGATGATTGCCGAAGTGAACGTCCATGAGACGGAGGTGGACAAGGTCCGTCCCGGCCAGCCGGTACAGATTGTTATGGATGCCTTTCCCGACAAGATTCTGCGTGGTGAGGTTTTGGAGGTTGCGCCGCTGCCCGACCAGCAGCGAAGCTGGATGAATCCCGACCTGAAGGTGTATAAGACACTGGTTACCATTGATGGAACACATGACTTCCTGAAAACCCGCATGTCGTGCAAGGTGGAAGTCCTTGTAAGACGGCTCAATGATGTGCTGCTGGTACCCATCCAGGTCGTGGCCAATCGCGGCGGACGCAAAGTCTGCTATGTAGCCGCCTCATCCGGACCTCAGGAGCGCGAAGTGGCAACAGGGGCCTTTACCGACACATTGGTACAAATTATCGGCGGTTTGGAAGACGGCGAAGAAGTCCTGTTAAATCCCCCGCTATTTGAAGATCTTTCCGGCGAGCCTGCATTCCTGCGGCAGCAGCAGGGTTGGGACAAAAATGCCGGTACGAATGTTGATAGTAGCGCAGAATCATCAGAACCGCAGGAGGGCGGAAGCGATCCAACGGACCAGTCAAGACAACGACCTCCGCGAGGTGAAGGCCAAATGGACGGACAACGGCCTCAGCCCAGCGAAGGCCAAATGGACGGACAACGGCCCCGGCGGGGCGAAAGGCCACAGGACCAGGGAACCGGCAGAGGACCTCGAAGCCGACCGGCCCCGACGGAAACACCCGCCGAGTCCAATGAATCGGACAAACAGGAATAGCATGATTGATAATAACCAAAAACCTACCAACGGTGACGCTATTTTAGTGATGAAGCAGTTGTGCAAGAATTATCAACTGGGAACGGTTGAACTGCGAGTACTCCGCGAGATTAACATAACCATTAACAGTGGTGAATATGTTGCCATCATGGGCCCCAGCGGCTCCGGCAAATCGACGCTGCTCAATATGATTGGCTGTCTGGATCGCCCAAGTAGCGGAAGCTATCTGCTCGGCGGACAGGATGTCTCCCAACTTGAAGATGATGACTTGTCCGCAATTCGAGGGGCTCGTATTGGATTTGTTTTTCAGTCGTTCAATCTTATTGCTCAGCTTAACGTCATTGAGAACATCGAGATTCCAATGTTCTATCAGAGCTACGGCGAGGCCGAAAGTGCCGAGCGGGCAATGAAATTGGCGGATATGGTAGGACTTGGCGACAGAATGAAACATCGTCCTTCAGAACTCAGTGGAGGTCAGCAGCAGCGTGTCGCAATTGCCCGTGCACTCGCCAATGATCCACTGATTATTTTGGCCGATGAGCCGACCGGTAATCTGGATTCCGGCAGTGGTGCCGATATTTTGGGCATACTGGACCGCCTGCATGGAGAGGAAAAGACACTCATTGTCGTTACCCACGATGAGAATATCGCCACCCATGCCCAGCGCGTTATCCGCCTGTTCGATGGCCGCGTAGCGGAAGATACCTACAATTATCACAAAGGTTAAAGCAGAATGTTTTTGTTTCGTTTTAAACGCACATTGAAACTCGGCGTCAAGAGCCTGTGGATGCATCGTCTGCGGTCAACCCTGACCATGTTGGGGATTATTTTCGGCGTCTCCTCCGTGGTGGCCATGCTGGCGATTGGCGAAGGCGCCAGTCGCGATGCCCAGGAAAAAATCTCGCAGTTAGGCAGCCGGAATATCATTGTAAAGACAATTTCTCCTCCGGAAGATAAATCCTCCGTCGGCCAGCAGCAGACCTTAAAGGAATATGGTTTGACGTATGACGACGCCGAACGTTTCCGCGGTGCGATTCCAAATGTCCGGGTTCTTGTGCCGAACCGCCGTATCTCCAAACAGGCTCTGTATCGTAACAGTCGCATCTCGATTGAAGTCATTGGAACGGTTCCCTGGTATCCGGAAATTTCACCGTTGCGGGTAAAATACGGTCGGTTCATCACCAGTATCGACACGCATTACAAGCAGGCTGTTTGTGTGGTGGATGAGTTTGTCCGCAAAGAATTGTTTGCTTTTGACGACCCGTTGGGACAGAATGTTAAGATCGGCGGAGACTACTACCGCGTCATTGGTATTTCTACGGCAGAGAAAAGCACAACCTCAGCGTCACAGGACAATTCAGGCGATAACGGCGGGGGAGCCAATGTCGGGAAAATCTATATTCCGCTGACAACCGCCCAAACTCGTTTTGGAGATACAACCCTTCAGGTTGGGGCCGGCGGTTCTCCTACGCTCGAACGGGTGGAATTACAGGAGATTATCATTCAGTCGCAGAGTATTGACCAGGTCTTGTCCACCCGCCGGAGCGTCCAGACCGTGTTATCTCGTTTCCACAAAAAAAATGACTATGAAATTATTGTACCGCTCGAACTGATGAAGCGGGCCAAAGACGTCCAGCGCATTTTCACCATCGTACTCGGCTCCATCGCGGCGATTTCCCTCTTGGTTGGCGGCATCGGCATTATGAATATCATGATGGCCACCGTCAGCGAACGCACACGGGAAATCGGCATTCGCCGCGCTCTCGGCGCCCGCAAAAGGGACATTATCATGCAGTTTCTCTCCGAAACCCTCATCCTGACCCTGTGCGGCGGCGTTCTCGGCATGGGCGTCGGGTCGCTCGTTCCGGCCCTGGTCACCTACTTCGGCCAGATGCGTACCGTCATCACCCCTGGCTCGCTCATCATGGCATTCGGCATCAGTGCCGCCGTGGGAATTGCTTTCGGCATCTACCCGGCTTACCGCGCCGCCAACATGGACCCCATCGAATCCCTCCGTCACGAATAATGTAAGAGTTCACGCTTCAGTGTCTTCGGTGGTTAAAGATTCGTACCATTGGCGTTTATTCGCGGTTAAATCTCATCTGTCTCGTCATCCGTTTCCCGTACATTCATATCGTAAGGCATCGTGTCTTCATAAAATTGATTGGCATCGTAATAATAATAGTAGGGCTCCGTTTGGTAAGACTTCACCTTGTAACGATTACCGAACGGCAGTGTAAACGTTCCGGTTATGAAATAATAGAGTACGGCCAGTATCAGCAGATGTCCCGGGTAGAAATACCGGTACAGATACTTATTCGGCCGCGGGGCTTTGAGCCGTGTAAGAAACGGCACACCAATCGCCAGCAGTTGACGCGGATGCACACTGCTTAGATAAGTATAAATAACAATTAGCACCGCAAAAACACTGCATTGCGCAATTTTATTGTTCAGCCAGTAGAAAGTGCCCAGTGTGAAATACAGATACCAGCCGTAAGAGATGGGTATCCACATCATTAGAAAACCAATCGTGACTTTCAGCCAATTTTGTTTCCGAATGCCCTCAGCCGTCCACGCAAAAATCGCAAACCCGAAAATGATATTCAATTGAGGCTCCTGAAAAATATACAGATACTGAACCTGTGAAAGCAGCCCCAGTAGCAGGATTCGTTTGAGATGTATTTGATGTTTCTGAATGGTGATGACAAACAGGATTGCATACAACGGCATTCCCAGCCGCCCGGCATAACGCAGCGCCGAAATGTTGTACAAATAACCGATATGATCTACGGTCATCGTCATCATGGCCAGCCACTGCCATGCATTGCGAAGCCCAGGCCGGTCAGCTATCGTGTGCTGTGTCGCAGTGACGGGGACGCTGTTTTCTGCCATGGAGCAATCTCGCAAACATTTTGGTTCTCATCCACCCAAAGGGCGACCACATCCGTATCTTGATAGCTTTCTTTCAGAAAGATGATCGCTCGTTGAAGCTGTCGTTCTTGGGTTTCATCATCGACCGGGTTGCCGGCACAATCCGCATGCGCACAAATGGCAATCGCCCGGCTGTGATGTTGATGAACCGAAACGTTGATGCGCGTATAAATCGAGTTCAGGGTCATCAGGTTGACCCCCTTATCAAAAATTCGTACCGGCCTCGGTTCGGTAATGCAGTCAACGTAGTCCGCACCAAAACGCTCCTGCAGAAACCGGATAACCGGAAGCTGAACCCGACCGTCCATACAGTTAATTGCAGTGCAAAATCCCATTTTTTTCTCCTGTAAATAAAAATGGTTAAAAACAACACACAAAATTATACTTGACGTGCGGGCGGATTTAAATAAACTTTTTATAACAAAAGCACAAAAAGGGCTTAAATCGGGAGGTTTTATGCATCTGCCTGAAAATAGTGTGCAAATTGAGCAATGGCTTCAACTCATCCGCGCCAAAGGGATCGGGGCGACGCTGTTTAAGCGGCTGTTGGACTATTTTGGCGATGTCGAAAAAATTATGGGGGTTTCCTCCGCTCAATTAACAAAAATAGAGGGCATTGGCGACAAAACCGCCGAACGCATCGTCCGCAGCCGCCATGATTTTGATGCCGAAAAAGAGCTTGCTCTGGCGGACAAACTGGGCGTCTGGCTGATTCATTTGAATGATGAACGTTACCCGCCCGCATTGAAGGCCATTTATGACCCGCCGCCGGTATTGTATGTCAAAGGAACACTGATGCGTGCGGATAATCTGGCGATGGCAATTGTCGGCTGTCGACGATGCAGTCATTACGGCAGCGAGCAGGCCAATCGTTTTTCGCATTTATTAGCCTCCGCCGGCTTTACTATTGTCAGCGGTCTGGCACGCGGCATTGATTCGGCGGCCCATCACGGCGCGTTGGCCGCAAAGGGGCGAACGATTGCCGTTCAGGGTTGTGGACTGGCGAATATTTTCCCCCCGGAGAATAAAAAACTGTTTGAGCAGATTGCCGAATCCGGCGCGGTTCTCAGTGAACTGCCATTGACGTATGAACCGCTGTCGGAAAACTTCCCGTCAAGAAACCGCATTATCGCCGGGCTTTCGATGGGCGTACTGGTAATCGAGGCGACGCATCGCAGCGGGGCGTTGATTTCCGCACAGGCCGCATTGGAAAACAATCGTGAAGTCATGGCGCTTCCGGGCCGGGTCGATTCACCTGCCAGTTCCGGCTGTCATCGGCTGATTAAGCAGGGGGCAAGGCTCATCGACAGCGTCGAAGAAATCATGGACGCGTTGGGCCATATCGGTCACGGCTTAAAAAACCACGCCCAAACCACAGCCGGGCAGGCTGAACAAAACGTCGAAGAAACCCTGTTCGATATGTCCCGTCTAAACCTGTCCCCGGAAGAAACGTTGATTCTGGAACGCTTGAATTCCGAGCCCGTCCATGTCGAGGAACTGATTGTTCAAACGCAATTATCCGCCGGGCAAATTCACGCCGCCGTCATTCATTTGCAGTTGAAAGGGTTGATAAAACAACTGCCGGGAAGCCTGTATGTCAGGCGACATTAAGTATCGGTTTTCGGGGGAATATTTTTCGCAAAAAAAGCGTTCTATTTAAAGCTGTCCCGATAAAATACCACTTTTTTATGTCTGCATGAACACAGGGTTTTCTTTACCGTAAAATTACCGATGAAACACATTGCCGAATGCCGATTTATACTCTATATTTTAATTGGAACAGACAAAAAACCGGCATGATAAGAGACAGCAATGTGAATAAACAGTAAACGCGAGAGGACCTATTATAATGAGCCAAAAGCCAACAGTTGTGCACGTCACCCATGAAGCGGCAGGGAAAATCGGCGGGATTGGAGCGGTTTTGGAAGGGATGTTCACCAGCCATGCCTATCAACAGGAAGTGGATCGA
>JADHXS010000083.1 GCA_016782835.1 Phycisphaerae bacterium
CGTATTACCAGTTCCAATCGCATTTAATCCCCCTTCGAAAAATTGAATATCCAATCCGGGCATGTGTTCGAGTAACGATGTCCGGGTTTTTTACGCGCTGAACAAATTTTCGGCTGATTTATCGGATATTGCCGCAAAAAAAGATTCAAAATCCTGTTGTTGCTGTTATCCTGATTTAAGTAAAATCATGCAACCATTCAGAATCCACAGTTCGTTCAAGCCGCAGGGCGACCAGCCCGGGGCCATTGATGCGCTGGTTGAGGGCATTCGTCAGAATCAGCGTTTTCAGACGCTGCTCGGTGTCACCGGCAGCGGCAAGACGTTTACGATGGCCAACGTGATCGAGCGGACACAAAAAACAACACTGGTTATCTCACACAATAAAACATTAGCGGCGCAATTATATGAAGAGTTCAAGGAGTTGTTTCCGGAAAATGCGGTCGAGTACTTCGTCAGCTACTACGATTACTACCAGCCGGAAGCATATATTCCGCAGCGGGATATTTATATCGAAAAAGACGCCTCCCGCAATGACGAACTGGATCGGCTTCGTCTGTCCGCAACCACCAGCCTGACCGGCCGCAGTGATGTCATTATTGTTGCCAGTGTCTCGTGCATCTTCGGTCTGGGCAGCCCGGAGGATTACCAAGCCAGTGTGATCGCCGTCCGTGTGGGCGACCGTATCGAACGTAATGACTTGCTGGGCCGATTCGCAGATTTGCAGTATGACCGAAACGATATCGATTTTTCCCGCGGCAAATTCCGCGTGCGCGGCGATGTGGTTGAGTTGTGGCCGTCTTACGAATCGTTCGGTATCCGTTTTGAGTTCTTCGGCGATGAAATCGAAGCAATCAAATATATTCATCCTGTCAGTGCTGACATTTTAGCTGAGGAAAAACAGGTTTTTATCTATCCGGCCAAGCATTATATCCTGCCTGCCGAGCGTATCGAATCGGCCGGTGCGGGAATAAAGGCCGAACTGGACGAACGTCTGCTGCAATTGCGTCATGAGGGCAAGCTGTTGGAAGCCCAGCGACTGGAAGCACGGACGATGTATGACCTCGAGATGATTCAGGAAGTGGGCTACTGCAATGGCATTGAAAACTATGCTCGCCACATGGCGGGCCTGAAACCGGGCTCACGTCCTTACACGCTCATCGATTATTTCGGCGAAGATTTCCTGCTGTTCATTGATGAATCACATGTGACCATCCCGCAAATTCGTGCCATGTATGCCGGCGACCAAAACCGAAAGCGGGTACTGGTAGAACACGGCTTTCGTCTGCCCAGCGCACTGGACAACCGCCCCTTGCAGTTCGAGGAGTTTTATGAACGCTGGAAACAGGTTGTTTTTGTCTCGGCAACCCCTTCCGCTTACGAACTTGAGCTGTGCGACGGCGAAATCGTCGAGCAAATCATTCGTCCGACCGGACTCGTCGATCCGAAAATTGCCGTACACCCGGCGTCGGACCAAATCAATCATCTGGTGGAACAGATCAAAGAGCGAACGGCGGTCGGCGAGCGTGTGCTGGTCACCACTCTGACGAAGCGGCTGGCAGAGGACTTGTCGAGCTTTTTGTCGAGCAAGGGGATTCGCTGCCGGTATCTGCACAGTGAAATCCTGACACTGAAACGTATTGAGATTTTGCGGGATTTGCGGATAGGTAATTTTGATGTGTTAGTCGGCATTAATTTGCTGCGCGAAGGGTTGGATTTGCCGGAAGTGTCGATGGTGGCCATTCTGGATGCGGACAAGGAAGGCTTTTTGCGAAGCCAGACCTCATTGGTACAGACCATCGGCCGGACGGCCCGTAATGTCAACGCCAAAGTCCTGCTGTATGCAGACACAATCACTGAGTCAATGAAAAAGGCTATTGACGAAACAAATCGAAGGCGTACAATTCAATTGGCCTACAACAAAGAGCATGGGATTACGCCGGAAACCATCCGCAAGAAAATCAAGCAGGGATTGACTGACGAATTGCAGGCACGCAAACGAGCACAGGAAGCGATTCATCTGTCAGAGACCGAATATGACCGTGCGGAATTGCTGGCAGCGTTAGAAAAAGAAATGTTCGACGCAGCCGAGGCACTTGAATTTGAAAAGGCCGCCGGACTGCGGGATCAGATACAGGAACTAAAGGACATGCCTGAAATGGAAGACAAATCGGGCAGGATTCAACCGTCAATACGGAGAATCAACGTTCACGAACCATGAAAGGCAAATGACGATGAGTGAAATTATTACCCGAAACCGACACGAACGTATTGCACGCAAAAATCTCAAGGTGCTGAATCTGTCGAAGGCCCAAAAACTAATCGATATCGCGATTCAGGAGGACTTTGGTGACGGCGACCCGACCAGCGAGATTACCGTCTGTGAAAACGAACAGGCCAAGGGGTATCTGATCAGCCGGGAGGAAATTGTCGTCAGCGGCATGGAGCTGGCCAGAGAGATTTTAAAGCGGTATGATAACCGGTTGAAACTGAAGGTACTGGTTAACGACGGACATCGCGCCAGCGTTGCTGATAAACTGGGCATCATCGAGGGGCCGCTAAGGTCGATGCTCAGCGCCGAACGCGTAGTGTTGAACTTTTTGCAGCGACTGTGCGGCATTAGTACCATGACATGGAAATTCGTCAGCGCCGTTCGCGGTACCAAAGCAAAAATCTACGACACGCGCAAGACCATGCCCGGCTGGCGCGAACTGGAAAAATACGCCGTCCGCTGCGGCGGTGGATACAATCATCGCATGAGCCTGGGCGATGCCGTCATGTTCAAAGACAACCACATTGCTGAGCTGGGGCAAAACTTTAAGCCAACGCTGACAAAGATGATTCAACGGGCCCACGCGAAAAAAGGCGTCAAATTTGTTGTCGTTGAAGTTGACCACGTCGACGACCAGCTCGATCGGGTGATAACAATTCCGGGTGTGGATGTAATTTTACTGGACAACATGGGCCAGTGGCAACTCAAGCACGCCGTGGAACTGCGAGACAAGGTCGGCAAAAAGCCCCTGCTCGAAGCCAGCGGCGGCATCACGTTGAACAATGTGCTGACCGTGGCAAGTTGCGGCGTGGATCGCATCTCGATCGGGGCGATTACACACTCTGCGCTCGCGGTGGATATCGGGTTGGATCGGTATGATTTAAGCAACCGGTACGACTCTATCATATAGAATACTATCGCGCATTGGGCTGGTACTCCAATGTTTATTGACGAATGACGAATAATGAATAATGATTTTCCGCTCAATGTTGATCGCATCGAAGACGCCAGAGCCAACGCTTTGATTGGCCGCAAGGTCGTTCTGTTCAAATCCACCGCTTCGACCAACGATATTGCCTGGGAATATGCCGCCAATCCATCCGGCCATGGTTTGTGCGTACTGGCCGAATCGCAATACAAAGGACGCGGACGGCGCGGACGAATATGGCACAGCAGTCCGGCTCAAAGTATTCTCGTCTCGATTCTGCTGCTGAATCAACCGACCCAGGCGGAATTGTTGACATTGACTGCCGCGGTCGCAATTACCGAAGCAATACAAATGTTTTGCGGACTGGGCTGCCGCATTAAATGGCCCAATGATATTCTGGTAAATGGCAAAAAACTGGCAGGCATTCTCGTCGAAAAGAAAACCATTCGACAACAGCGTCATTTTGTCGTCGGTATCGGTATAAACGGCAATCAGCCCGCCGAATTCTTCCAGGGGCACGATCTGAACCTGCCCGCCACCAGCCTGGCAATTGAAACGGGCCAACATATCGACCGCACGGAACTGGTGTGTATCTTACTGGCAATGTTTGAAGAGTGGCTCCATAAAAGCCGCGACAGTCGGACGATTATCGCCCGCTGGCAGCAGCAAAGCGACCTTCTGGGCCGTCATATCATCGTCGAGTCCGATAACCGCCAGTACAGCGGTTTTTGCCGGGGTATTGACCCGGCCGAAGGCCTGATTGTTCATCTGGACTCCGGAACCGTTCAAATCTTCAGTGCCAAGCAGACCAGCATCATCAAAGTCGAAGCTTAATCATTCATTTATTTGCCTAAAACAAGCACGTTATCGGAACGCTTCGCCAACCAAAGAAATTTTCATTAATTTCTAACATTTTTATCAATTATAATGTTCTCATTAACATCTTTAAAATAAGGGCTTTAATGCAGTAAGGAAAGATTGTAGAGAATCTAAACTCGCAAAAGCATATCTTGAAATGGAAAAATAAAAGGACGTCTTGATGAAAATAAAATGGGATAAAAGCATCGGCGTGGGCGTTCCGCAACTGGATGAAGATCATAAACGCTTGGTGGACATACTCAATTATATCGATGCCCATCAGAGTGATGACGTGAAATCCGAAACGGTTTCGCTTGTTATGGAGCAAATAAGGGAGTTTGCCTCCTCTCATTTTCGCCGAGAGGAAAAATATATGCAGAGTATTGATTACCCTGAGTATGATTCCCATAAAATACTGCATAAACAATTCAGGGAAAAAACCGCGGCGTTATGCATCGATGTTATGAACCATAAAAAAACTACCCCCCAAAATATTTATCACTTCCTGCACAACTGGGTACTCGAACACATGCTCCATGCGGATAAACAGATTCAGGCATTCGTAGAAGCCAAGCAGGCATGCAAAGAGACTGTGTAAAATGCTTTTTTTCGCCCTTCGCTAACATACCCATCATTCGATAGCGTGCCACTCAGATTTTACCGAAAGGAAAAAACTGGGGTACAGGGATTCGAACCCCAACTAACTGATCCAGAGTCAGTCGTGCTACCGTTACACTATACCCCAACAAACTTAAGGGGCAGACTATAGCAGTTTAAGGGGCGTTCGTCAAGCCGGAATTTATGCAAAATTGATGGTTGACGGCGGCTGGTTTTTTCATAAACTGCTGAAAAACTCGGAACTTACACTTTTGTTGAATAATCAGGATGCTTACATTCGGCTCACTACAACTGGATATGCCGTTTATTCAGGCTCCGCTGGCCGGTTACACTGACCACCCCATGCGGATTCTGGCCAAACGGTTCGGCTGCCCGCTGACCTTCACCGGCGTCATGCTGGACAAAATCGCTCTGCATCACAAAGCCCTGAAAAAGCTGAAATTTCAGCCGATGGACAACGAACACCCTGTCGGAGCACAGGTTCTCGGCGATGACCCGGAAGTTATGGCACAGGCCGCGAAAAAATTCATCGAAGTCGGCTATGACCTGATCGACCTGAATTTCGCCTGCCCCGCCCCGAAAGTTCTTCGCCGAGCACGCGGCGGCCATCTGATGCAGAAACCACAATTTATTCGTGAGACATTCCTGCGAACACGCGAACTGGTCGATACGCCGGTATTCATGAAAATCCGCATCGGCTATGACAAAAGCGAGGCATCAGAAGAAGATTTCTGGACGATTTGTGAAAACGCTGCAACCGACGGCGTGGACATGCTGGCCATTCACGGGCGAACCGTTCACCAGAAATACCGCGGCAAATCCGACTGGACTCGAATTATTGAAGCTAAAAAACGATTCCCAAATTTGATTATCTTCGGCAGTGGTGATGTACTCACTCCCGAAATCGCCGTCCAGCGCCTTCGGGACACCGGTATCGACGGTGTCATCGTCGCCCGCGGGGCAATCGGCAATCCGTGGATTTTCCAGGAAATCCGAGCGCTATGGAACAACAACGAAAAACCACCCGCTCCTTCTTTGGCCGAACAGGGACAGGTCATGCTGGAACATTTTGAAATGATTTGTTCAACCCGGCCGGAACGAAAAGCCATTCCCTATTTCAGGAAATTCACGGCCGGCTACTGCAAACGACACCCTGAACGCAAGAAAACCCTGCTGGCGATGATGGACGCCAAAAGCAAAGAGGTGGTGATTGAGGCGATTCAGCAACGATATGGGCTGAGCTGAGTTGAAATCCGCTTCTTTTGGTCTGCCTCGCAATTGCGATTTTACTCTTTGACAGATAATAGAAAATCATATATAAATTTGCTTGTTTGAGGTATTTGTGAGGGTAATTTTCATGGAGAACACACATGGATAACGTTTTGATTTTACCGGAAGAAAGCATTGGGTATCATTTCATTCCCGCCGAATACATCCCTAAGGACCAAGACGAGTACTATCTGCGTAACCTGCAAATAGGCACATCGAAGGACGCATGGCGGCATTTACGCGCTCATGAGGTGGAACTTCTCGTGAAAAACGGCAATACCTCCGACAACTGGGACAACATTCTGGTGACGGACCCCTTTGATCCCGGGCAAATTATGAATACCGAGTTCTTCGGATTCGTGCGTATCGGACGGGTGCAAAATGTCGTGCTGGAACATCATGATCTTCAGTTGCCGGCAGGCATTACCAACAGCCGGATCGTTGCCTGTGACATCGGCGATGATGCGGCGATTCACAATGTTCGGTATATGGCTCATTATATTATCGGAAAGCGTTGTATCCTGGCGGATATCGATGAGATGCATACGACCAATCACGCCAAATTCGGCAACGGCATACTTAAAGACGGCGAGAATGAAAACATTCGTGTCTGGCTTGACGTAATGAACGAAACCGGCAGCCGGAAAGTGATTCCCTTTGACGGGATGATCCCGGCAGATGCTTATCTCTGGGCGAAGTACCGCGATGATACGGCGATGCAAAAGCAATTGAAAGCAATTACACAAAACGGCTTTGACAGCCGGCGCGGTTTCTACGGCATGGTCGGCAACCAAACTGTGATTAAAAGCTGTCGGATTATCAAAGATGTTAAAATCGGCTCCCATTGTTACATTAAAGGCGCCAATAAGCTGAAAAATCTGACGATCAACTCGGATGAAGAAGAACCGACCCAGATTGGCGAAGGCGTTGAACTCGTCAACGGGATTATCGGTTACGGCTGTCACATTTTTTATGGATGCAAAGCGGTGCGGTTTATCCTGGCCAATAACTCAAACCTCAAATACGGCGCCCGCTTGATTAACTCCTTTCTCGGCGATAATTCAACAATTTCCTGCTGTGAAGTACTCAATAACCTGATCTTTCCGGCACATGAACAGCACCATAACAATTCGTTTTTGATTGCCTCGGTAGTCATGGGACAAAGCAACATGGCCGCCGGCGTAACCGTCGGCTCCAATCACAACAGCCGGGCAAATGATAACGAGATTCAAGCGGGCAGAGGATTTTGGCCGGGCTTATGCACCAGCGTTAAGCATTCCTGCCGTTTTGCCTCGTTTGTGCTGCTGGCCAAGGCGGATTATCCCGCGGAGCTCAACATCCCCCTGCCGTTCTCACTTCTGAATAATAATGCCTCCAAAGACGAACTGGAAGTACTGCCGGCATTCTGGTGGTTGTACAATATGTACGCACTGGCACGAAATACATGGAAATTTCAAAATCGGGACAAACGCAAAAAGAAGGTTCAGAAAATTGAATTTGATTCCCTCGCCCCGGATACCGCCGAAGAGCTGCTGTGGGCAAGGCGGCTGTTGGAAATCTGGACGGCCAAAGCCGCTTTGCGAAAGAAGGGCCAATCCTGCGAAAACTGCAATGAAGACCAACTGGCGGTTCAGGGTAAAGAGCTTTTAGCAAATCCGGACAATCTCAATGAACTGGACGTTCTCGGCGAAAAGATGGAAAAGTCAAATCGCAGGGTTGTGATATTGAAACCTTACGAAGGATATCAGGCTTATGGTGACATGTTGTATTATTATGCCGTCAAAAATCTCATGGCTTATATACAATCAACCAATGATTCTTTTTCAGGCCTGTGCGCGGCATTGAAAGGCTCATGCAGTCGTCAATGGGCCAATCTGGGAGGTCAGCTTGTTCCGGCCGGTAACGTCGAACAACTGCGAAAGGATATCGGCGAAGGAAAACTTCAAACATGGGAGGCTATTCATACCCGCTATGCCGAACTTTGGGATATCTATCCGCTCGAAAAACAAAAGCACGCCTATCGAACGCTTTGTCTGCTGCTTGAAACGGACGAACTGACAGCATCGAAATGGCATGCAGCGTTGGATAAGGCGGTCTCGATTCAGGAATACATTCGTGACCAGGTCTATACCAGCCGGAAAAAGGATTTTGACAACCCCTTCCGGAAAGCCACCTATCGGAATATGGAAGAGATGACCGCCGCCATCGGGACCATTGAGGATAACAGCTTTGTAAAACTGGTTCGAGAGGAAACGAATACGTTTAAGGCGGCTGTTGAAGAGATTAAAAAGAGAAATTGATTTTTGAACCATAAACACATTAGAAAGGACAAGCAAATGAATTTAAGTGATGAAAAATATTCCAAATACGCCCTGGTTCGGGAAATGATGGACACCATCGATGTTGTGAAGAACTTCGATCCGACTCAGACAAAGACGATCGCCCCGAAGATACAGTCGGTCGGCAGGCTCCTGATGACCGGAGAGGGTTCAAGTCGGATTTTTCCTGCGAAAAACGCGATGCGCAAGGCAATGAGATGGGGGATGGATCTTCAGATTTCTACGGATGGCTCGCGTCAGTCCGCTGAATATAACCTTTCGAAATTCGCGGTCTTCTGTGCTTCCAACTCCGGCAGAACCAAAGAGGTTGTGCTGCTTGCAAAGAAACTGGCCGCCGAAGGCAATGAGAATCGTTACGCCTTAACCGCCAATGAAAAGACACTCCTGGAAGAGGCGTGCAGTGAGACGTTTGTTCTGACCTGCGGCTGGGAACAGGCGGTCGCAGCAACCAAAAGTGTAATCGAACAGGCGCTCTTCTATGAATCCATCCTCTGGAACATCCTTGGGCACGATAAGACTGCTGCCTGCAAAGCACTGGCGGGCGATATCGAAACAGCACTGACTGCCCCAATCGAAAAAGGTATTATTGACGCTGCGGTCAAGGCGCCCACGATTTACTTTGCCGGCTATAACGACGGCGTGGCCGAAGAATTAACCCTTAAAACCAACGAGATCACCCGCAATAAATCCGACTTCCTGGAAGGTACCTATGCGGTTCACGGTATCGAAGAGGTCATGGATCCCAAGGACATCGTTTTTGTTGTCGATCCGGTCGATGCCGAAATCGGGAAGTTTCAGGAAGTGCTCGAAAAAGGTGTGGGCCTCAAAGTGGTCGCCATTGCCAATCGCCAGACACCGTTTACTACTATCCGGGTCCCGGATGCAGATGAGCTGACGCCCTATGTCTATCTGAGTGCAGGGTGGAATCTGCTGGTTGAAATCGGTATGGCGCTGGGAATCGATCTGGATAAACCCGAACGCGCCCGCAAGGTAGGCAACGAACTCATCGAATAATCCGAATACAGCGCCTTAATTTACATCAGAGAAAAACCTATGGGTCGGTGCGGACCGTCGGGGTGTGGTCTAAGCCCGCGCAGCGGGCGAAATATTGTAGCCTCGTCCGTTAGCCCGTGGACAAAGATCATCCTCGCCCCACAACCCAAAGCCCCGGCTGGGGCGACATAGAAATTTTCACACCGGTAGGTTGGGGACTACCCACCATATAGAATTTTCTTGACGTTACAGCAATGAATTTTGTAAAATTGTAGATGCTTTAAGGAGTTAATTGTGCTTTCTCCGTCTCCAGTTCACGTCTACCCTCGTTTCCAAGAAAGATTGTCATTCTACCTTCGTAGGATGTGTTTCAATTATAGGATTTGCCCACTGACAATCAAGAAAAAAATGGCGAGGATAGCGGCTCCGTCTGGGGGGGACGACGGTTACCACTTGGCCTCGCCGAGGTTTATAACTAAGCCATGATTTTAAAATAGCTTAATATTCTTAATTCGATTATATGTATAACAGTTGTAGTAATATAATTTAGTTATCTTGCCTAATCCAGCCCTCGAAAACTCATCATATTAGAAAAGAAATGTGATGAGTTTTCATGGAGGAGATTTTGTCATATGTATAATTATAGACTGGTTTTGCGCCTTTTTCCCTTGACAAGGGACGATGAAATAGGTAATATAGGGGCTGAATTGGCAGATTTACCACTTCTAAACAGTTAGAAAGAGTTCTTTACGAATTAAGATTGAAGACTGTATTTGGGGTATAAGATGAAAAAGATAATTACGATAATAATATTCACTTCAATAATACCCACTACAGCAACCTATGCAGGAACTTGGACCACTCTACAGTATCCGGGTTCTAATTATACTCGAATTGATGGTGTTAATGGTAACACATTTACAGGTTCTTATAAAGCAGCAAACTGGCAAAGCCATGGATTTACATATGATGGTACAAACTGGACATCTTTGAGTTACCCAGGGGCAAATTTTACCAATGCAACCAGCTCTGAGGGCGGAATGACTGTAGGTGCTTATAGTGTATCTACTCCCTTCCAGTTTCACGGATATATCTACGATGGCACGAACTGGACATCCTTGGATTATCCAGGGGAAACAGATACTAAAGTCAATGTTATAAGTGATGGCATTGTTGCAGGGTCCTATGGCCATGGTGGTCTTGAGGTTGAAAAAGGGTTCATATATGATGGTCAAAACTGGACTACAATACAAGTACCCGGCTCATATCAAACCCGTATTGAAGATATCGATAATGGAAAGATGGTTGGATACTGGAACCGAGACCTCAATGATTCACCGACTCACGTCTCCCCGTCAAAATACAGTGGTTTTGTCTAAGGTTGTCCCCATGCGCTGGACAGAACCACTATTCAGTTAAGGTGGAACTGTTCTCCACGGGTCACGGTTAACCGGCTCTGGGCGAGGGAGCCCGGAGGGCGACCGAGCCAAGAGCCATCGCGACGGCGGACCGTCC
>JADHXS010000007.1 GCA_016782835.1 Phycisphaerae bacterium
TCCGCCTTCCCCCATTTGTTGGACCCACCGGCGTCGATTCGAAGCATTATCCGGAAAACCCGCGATGAAAAAAAGAACGAATCGCTTTTTTTAAGAAAATCTTTTCATAACGTTTCATGTATCCTTTTATTTTTGCTGAATTCTGTTAAAATATCCAGTGTTCTCAATTGAATCGCGTTGAATTTCTTATACAATCCACGCGAAGATGGAGTCCTGTAGAGAAAGGAATGAGATTGTCTATGCCAAAACTTGTCATTGTTTCCAATCGTCTGCCGGTCACCATCACCCAACTGGACGAACAAAACCTATCGGTACAACCGAGTGTCGGGGGAGTTGCCACAGGAATTGCCTCACTGGACCGACCGGAAAAAACCCTTTGGTTCGGATGGCCGGGAATTTCAAACGACAAAATTATTCCGAAAACAAAAACCACAATTCTTGCCAAATTAAAAGAAATCGACTGCAGTCCGGTCTTTCTGGATGCGCAGGATATCCGGGATTTCTACTATGGATTCAGCAATCGAACGATATGGCCGTTATTTCATTATTTCTCACATTATGCGGTTTTCAAACCGCAATTTTGGGACCGCTATGTGAAAGTCAATGAGACCTTTTGCAAAGCAATCCTGAAAAACATCCATCACGACGATAAGATATGGATTCATGATTATCAACTCCTGCTGCTGCCGAAAATGCTCCGTGAGCATTTGCCGAAGGCCCAAATCGGCTTCTTTCTGCACATCCCGTTCCCATCGTTTGAACTGCTTCGCTTGCTGCCGTGGCGAAAAGAGCTGCTCGACGGAATGCTGGGCGCCGATTTAGTGGGATTTCACGAATATGACTACGTACGCCATTTCCTGAGCAGCGTTTATCGTATCCGGGGGCTTGAAAATCACTATAACCAGATTTCAATCGGAGAGCGGCTGGTCCGCGTCGATGCGTTCCCGATGGGAATCGATTACGATAAATTCTGCAACAGCCATGAAAACCCGGCCGTAGTGAAAGAAATCGATAAAATGCGGTATCGCATCTCCAGCCGGGAAAAAGTGATTATTTCCGTGGATCGGTTGGACTATACAAAAGGCATTTTAAATCGTCTCGAAGCTTTCGAACTTTTCCTGGAACGTTACCCGCGCTATCACGGCAAAGTCACGTTGATTGTCGTTGCCGTGCCGTCCCGCATCAAAGTCAGCCAATACAATCAACTCAAGGAACAGACCGAAAAGCTCATCGGCCGCATTAACGGCCAATACAGTACGATCAACTGGACGCCCATCTCTTATTTATATCGCTGTCTGGATTTTGAACAACTCACCGCTCTGTATAACGTCGCAGACGTCGCACTCATCACCCCGCTTCGCGACGGCATGAACCTGATTGCTAAAGAATTTGTCGCCTGCCAGCAAAGCAAAAAACATCAGGGCATTTTAATTTTAAGCGAGATGGCCGGAGCCGCCAGTGAGTTGGCAGAGGGCATCATCGTCAATCCTTATGACACCGAAAACATTGTACAGGCGCTGTTGCAATCGCTTAAGATGACCCACGAGGACAAACAGCGGCGCAACCAGGCCATGCAGGACCGCCTGTGCCGGTACACCATCGGACGGTGGGCCGGTGACTTCCTTGATATGCTGGACCATGTACACCAAAATCAGGAAGAACTCAGCACACGAAAGCTTTCCAGAAAACTCCGGCAAGCCATTTGTTCAAAATATAAACACGCAAAGAAACGATTGATTTTGCTGGATTATGACGGAACACTGGTTCATTTTCATCCACAGCCGCAGCAGGCCCGGCCCGATCCGGAACTGATGGACATTTTAACCGGCCTGTCTGAAACTCCGGGCAACGAAGTCGTGATTATCAGCGGACGCGACCGTAAAACCTTAACAAAATGGCTGGGAAAACTGAACCTCCATTTAATTGCCGAACACGGGGCCTTTGTACGCCAAAAAGGCGGAAGGTGGAAGAGCCCCAACCCCATGGACGATGAGTGGAAAAAGATCATTCACCCGATCATGGACCTTTATGTGGATCGAACCCCCCGTTCCTTTGTCGAGGAAAAAAATTATTCACTGGTCTGGCACTGTCGAAAAAGCGAACCCGGGCTGGCTCAGCTTCGTACACAGGAACTTAAGAATGCGCTGGTCATGCTGATGACCAATCTGAACATCGGCATTTTCGAGGGACACAAGATACTGGAAGTAAAACACCTGTCCGCTAACAAGGGAACAGCAGTGAGTAACTGGCTCAATCACACCGACTGGGATTTTGTGCTGGTCGCCGGCGATGATTATACCGATGAAGATATGTTCAATGTTGTCGATGAGAAGGCGCTCACGATTCATATCGGACACGGTCCGTCCAAGGCGATGTATCATACGCCGGATGTGAAGTCGTTCAGGGAATTCCTGAATGAATTACAGAAAGCCGGCGGCAAATAAGGATAACAACTATTAAAAATTGAGACGTATTTGCTATGACAAAGAATTTAAACTACGGGATTATCGGAAATTGTAAAAGCGCCGCGCTGATCGACGAAACGGGGAGTATTGACTGGTGCTGTTTGCCGGACTTTGACTCCTCTTCGGTCTTTGCCCGCCTTTTGGATACTGAAAACGGCGGTTCTTTTTCCATCGAATCGGAAGGCGCATACTCCGTCCGCCAGGCCTATATAGAAAAAACAAATATCCTGGTGACGGCCTTCTCAAATGAGCAGCATGCATTTGAAATCATCGATTTTATGCCTCGCTATAAAGCCGAGGATGGCATGTATCACTGCCCCCCTGATATTATCCGTTATCTCAGGGTCGTCAAAGGCCGCCCGACCCTTCGCATCCATTACCAACCCCGTCCGGCCTATGCGCAAAATCCCGTTCGCTGTGAAACAACTGATGCGTTCATCAAACACATGACCACCAGAGGCGCCTATGAATCGGTCTATTTATATACCAATCTGCCCTTTGACAAAGTCATACAGTCCCAGTCCGTTCAACTCGAAAACGATTGCTTTCTGCTTCTCAGTTATAACCAAAAACTCTTTACGCCCGACATGAACTGGGTACAACTGGAATTTGAGCGGACAAAAGTGTACTGGATGGGATGGGTGGCCAAAACAAAAGTTCTGACAACCTATCAAAAAGAAGTCGAACGCAGTTCGCTCGTCCTGAAATTGCTGGCCTATCAGAAAAGCGGGGCCATTCTTGCCGCCGTTACCACCAGCCTGCCGGAAACCATCGGTGAAGTTCGTAATTGGGATTATCGGTATTGCTGGCTCAGAGACGCCTCCATGACCATCAGCATTTTATCCAAACTCGGTCATTACAATGTGGCCTCACGTTTTCTGCAGTTCATTCTCGACATCATCCCGTATAAGGATGAAGAAATCCAGATCATGTATCCCATCAATCGCCGCCGTCGCCTTACCGAAAGAGAACTGCCCTGGCTGGCGGGCTATGAAAATTCCAGACCGGTCCGGATCGGGAACGCCGCCGTCAAACAAAAACAAAATGACATTTTCGGCATCGTGCTGGATGCGCTCTATCAAAGCCTGGTGATCTTTCACGAAATTCTCAATAACAAAGAGGACTTGTGGACCGTGGTGCGAACGCTCGCTCGCCACATTGAAAGCAACTGGAAAAACCTGGATTCGAGTATCTGGGAATTCAGAACGGAGCGAAAGCATTTCACGTTTTCAAAAATCGTTTGTTGGGTCGGCATGGATCGGGCCGCCCGCATTGCTTCTTTCTTCGGAAAACAAACAGACGCAATGGTGTACATGAAACTGCGCGACCGTATCAAATCCGATATTCTAAAAAAAGGATGTCACCCGCAGACCAATGCCCTGACCCAATTTTACGGCGGCGAATCAATGGACGCGGCCAATCTGCTGGCGCAACAGTACAGATTCTTATCCCCGACCGACCCTATCTATACAAATACCGTTTTACAAACCGTCGAACGACTTTGCAAAGACGGCCTGATGTATCGCTACAAAACAGCAGACGACTTTGGCGTTCCCAAGTCGTCCTTTACGACGTGTACCTTTTGGGCAATTAAAAGCCTTTATCAAATTGGTCAAAAACAACGCGCCCTTGAGATGTTTGAACAGGTCCTCAGCTATAGCAATCATTTGGGCTTATTCAGTGAAGACATCGACTTTGAAACCAAGCGGCTGCTGGGAAATTTCCCGCAGGGCTATTCCCATATTTCGCTGATCGATACCGCCATCACACTTTCCGGCAGCCCCGAGTGGCTTGAGCAGAATGAATTTTTCCTGCCGGGATAAATATTCTAACAACGTTTTAGAAAACCTGTCAGTCTCAGTTGTCATTCCCGCGAAGGCAGGAATCCAGCGGGTAGGATAGATTTTATAGTAATTTTATGATCCTCGACGCAGCAGAAGCTTATTCGCCCCGTCAACAATGAGAATTTTCTCCTGCGGATTCTGACGAAGCCACTCATCGATAGCGACTTGCGGGTCAGGACAGTACATCATGTGCATCTGTTCAACTTCGGACGCATCGATTTGAGAATACAGCCGCAATCGATTTAGTCGTCGTATCAAACGGGAAAAACGCCACGGCTTGTGACTGAACAGTTGATATTCTTTCTGGTCACAGGCTTCTATCTCTTCCAGCGGGCAAATGAGCTTGTCGTAAAACTGTTTCTTCGTCCGCAGGCTTCCAACTCCGTTAGGACAAGCCGACAAAAATAATATTTCACCGCCATCGGCCACAACCCCGGCGGTTAGCTCCAGTGCCCGTTGAGCAATATAGAGATCGACATCATTGGGCAGCCCGCCGGGCGAGACGATCATTTTCCGCACCGGTTCAACGGAAAAACAATTCCACTCGTCAGCTTTCAAAAATGCCTGTGCGGTGACCTGCCGGGCCAAACCAAAATCGACCCATTGAATCCGGCCTTCGCTGCTTAGCGTGACAATGGCCCAGACCGGGTGATTCTGCACGATAGCAGTCATGGCTTCACATTGGTCCTGTGCAAGAGGATTATTCCGCAGCGCCGGGTCGGGATGCCACGGATGAACGCCGGCACACGAACGGTCGTCCATCGTCCAGCTATGATTCTGCTGAGTCGTTTTAAAAGCACATAACCCGGGGACAAAATTTTTGACCGGATTCGAATAGCCCGCAAAATAATGATGCTTCACGTCCGAAAGAGCCAGAAACACCGCCGGTTCCTGCAAACGGGCATGATAAAAAATCTTAGTCACCCGCCGGGTCGTTCCTGCCGATATAAAATCACTTTCCCGGCAGTCGTGCGAAATAATGTCATACGCCCCAATGGCAGCTTTCTTTGCCTCTGTTTGAATCCGGTCAATGATTTTCTGATTCTCCGGTGTGTCCCCGTTGTGTGTACCTGTGCAAATAAAGAAAATGATTTTCTGCGCATTCGTAAACAATGGAAACAACGGCGGAAAAATAGCGTCTAACGGCAAATCCCGTGTCCCATCCGGCAGCAAAACCCCCACCGCCTGCCCGCGTATGTTTTCAGAAAACTCGGACACCGTTTCAGCAATCGCCCGCTTTACAATATCCGCATTGCTTTGACCGGATACACCCACATGTCGCGGACGAATGACCTGGGCAATGTTTTCCTGCGGGATTTGAACAACTACCTGACCGGCGCCATAATGAAGCCCAATATCCATCTTTCAACTACTTTCTTTCATTAACGCAGCTTCAACGTGGCCAGCGCCAGCACGGCAAAGGCGATGGCCAGCAACCAAAACCGGACCACGACTTGCGGCTCCGACCAGCCGGCCAGATGAAAATGATGATGAATCGGGGCGCAGCGAAAAATGCGTTTGCCGCCGGTGTATTTAAAATAGAACACCTGCAGAATCACACTGAACAGTTCCATCATAAACACGCCGCCGATGACAAACAGCAGAATTTCGTTACGCGTTACGATCGCGCCGTATCCCATCGCCGCCCCCAGCGGCAAAGACCCCACATCCCCCATAAAGACCTGCGCCGGATGGCAGTTGTACCAAAGAAATCCCAAAATCGCGCCAGTAATCGACGCGTAAAAAATACACAACTCCCCGGACTGCGGAATATGCGGCAAAAGCAAATAGCTGGCCCAGCTTACCCGCACCGTACGCGACATAGACTCCGAGGCAATGTAACACAACACCACCAGCACACTCGACATAATCCCCAGACACCCCGAAGCCAATCCATCCATCCCGTCCGTCAGGTTGACGGCGTTGCTCGTACTCGAAATATACAAAACCGACATGATCACAAATACCCAGGTCGCCAGCGGAATGCCGTGCTTATAAAACGGCAGCCAGAACATTTTGGCATCCTCAAGCTCATGAAAGTCGGACCGCAAAAAGAGTGCTATCAGAACCGCCCCCCCAAATTGAAAGATAAGCTTTTCCCATGGCTTAAGCCCGTCCCGGCTGCGATGACGAATCTTGCTGGTTAATTTGAGCCAGTCATCAGCCGCCCCGATCCCCCCAAACCAAATCACAATAAAAATGGCCTTATGAACAAACGGATTGTCCAGTCGTGCCCACAGAAAGGTACCGGCCAATACCGCGACCAAAATAATGATTCCCCCCATGGTTGGTGTATTGGCACGTTCACGCATCAATTCATTCAGTGCGGCATGATGAAACTCCGGCCGGTCACCAATCTTCATCCGCATCAACCAGCGAATTACCTTCGGTGCCAGAAATAATGCAACGGCCAAACTCGTCAGCGCTGCCATCACCGCTCGAAACAGGACATCTTCATACGCATAAAAACCGATCTTATGCGTGAACCCTTCCCGAAACCAATCTAGCAGATGATAGATCAATGCTTACTCCGTTTTTTTGAAATCAAAGCAATGTCATTCCCGCGAAAGCGGGAATCCAGCGATAGTGGATTGTATTTTACACTTTACATTTTAATATAACTTCCACCGCTTTTTCCAGGCCCACTGCACGCGAACCTTTAACTAATACTATATCGTCAGGCTGAATGGATTTATGCAGATTATTGCATAACAACTCTGTATTTTCGAACGTCTGAACCTGCATTGTCTCACAGTGCTGCAACGCTCCGGCCGCGGTGTTCTCTGCGAACGGCCCGACACATAATAAAAGCTCTATACCTTCCTTAGCCGCTTTATGCCCAAGTTCAGTATGTAAAACCGCAGACTGCGAGCCCAATTCTTTCATTGTACCGGCAATAAAAACAAGACGGCCCTTTTTATCCCTGCGAAATGTTTTTAGACACTCAAGCGCATTGGCCATTGAAGCCGGATTCGCATTATAACAATCATTAAGAATCGTTAACAAACCGACATGAAGAACTTCCAACCGCATCGAAACCGGTTTTAATCGACCGATAACATCAATATAGTCCGATAACGAAACCTTAAGGTCTTTGCAAACTGACCAAACGGTCAGAACATTCATCAGATTGGCCTTGCCCGCAAGCGGGACGTCAATGCGCTGTCCTTCGACCACAAGGGAGCTGTTGTTTCCATCTAACTGAAAATCTGTTCCGATAACATCACAGCTTTGATTCGTGCCAAACGTAATGATGCGTCCATCGAACATGGCTTTGGCCTTGACCGCCAACTCCGACTGGTCACCATTCATATACAATGTGCCGTCTTGCTTGAGACCTTTGACAATAGAGACCTTTTCGTTCAACACATTCTCCAACGTCCGAAAACCTTCCAGATGAGCCGGCCCAACAAATGTGATCACCGCCGCATCCGGTTTTGACATGTCCGTCAACTCCGCGATTTCACCGGGACGGTTAGAACCTAATTCAAGCAAAAGCATCTCATCGTCCGGCTCGGCGGAAAGAATCGTCAGGGGCACACCGATGTTGTTATTAAAACTTTTCGGGGCCTGCCTGCATCGGCAAAATTCGCTCAATACCTGATACAACATCTGTCGGGTTGTCGTTTTACCCGCCGAACCGGTAATCGCAATGACTTTGGCGCTCAATTGCTGACGATACCACCCCGCAAGTTTTCCCAAGGCGTCAATCGTATTACCCGCAAGAATCATCCCCGCACCGCTTTCAGATGGCAAGTCCTCGATTTCATGTTCTAAAACAACGCACGAAGCCCCTTTTTCAATCGCAGTTCGGGCATAATCATGCCCGTCAAAATTCCCGCCCCGAATAGCAAAGAAAATATCCCCTTCCCGAATCGTCCGTGAATCAATACTGACACCGGTAACCGAAGATGCCCCATCCCCTATAAAAATTCGACCATTGATAACTTCTGCAATTTTTTCAACAACAATTGGTATCATCATTATCTCATTCCGGTCGTCAACTTCGTCATTCCGAGCACCCAACCTGTCATTCCGAATCCCGATTTATCGGGATTCGGAATCTATTAAAATAGTCTCGCCGAAGGCGAATCCTTAATTTTACATTTTGCTTTTTACATTTTGCTTTTTATATTATTCGTTCCATTGCCTTCATCGCTTCTTCAACATCGCTGAAATGGCGCTTTTCCATGCCGATAATCTGATAATCTTCATGGCCCTTACCCGCCAGCAAGACAATATCATTCGGACGAGCCTGCTCAATCGCAAGACCAATCGCTTTCGCCCGGTTCACCTCAACTAAAGGCTCCTGACCCCTTTTTCTTGTAAAGCCCGGCATAATATCGTCAATAATCGTCTGCGGGTCTTCGGTGCGCGGATTGTCACTGGTCACAATCACCACGTCAGCCAACGACTCCGCCACCTGTGCCATGCGCGGGCGTTTGGTCTTGTCACGGTCACCGCCGCAGCCGAACAACACAATCAATCTGCCTTCGCACAACGGCCGAAGTGTCGTCAACACATTCTTAAGCGCATCGTCGGTGTGTGCATAGTCCACAAAAACCTGTATATTGAGAGTTTCTGCTCCTTCATATCGCACCGACTGAAGACGTCCCGGCACATTTTTCAGCAGGGACAGTCCCGCAGCGATATCCGACAGTCCGAATCCGGTCGCCAAACACAATCCGGCCGCCGCTAAGCAATTACTGATATTATGCCGCCCCGGCAGAACGGTTTTAACGCGCTGTCGGATATGATTAAATTCGATATCAAACTCACTGCCCGACGTATCCATTTGGCGGATTCTCGCGTTGACGTCCGCACTGCATTCAATACCATACCAGAATGTCCGCTTGGCCGGCTCAATCAGTTCGGCAATCGTATGGGCCTCATCGGATTCAATATTCAAAACCGCCAAACCATGCGGCGGCAATTCCAGAAACAACCGGCTCTTGGCGTCAAGGTAGTCATCTTCCGTTTTGTGATAATCAAGATGATCGCCGGTCAGGTTGGTGAACGCTGCGGCGGTAAACGAGATGCCTGCCAGACGCCGCTGACTCAGCGCATGACTGCTGGCCTCAATCATCATATATTCACAGCCGTTATCGACCATCTCTCTGGCAGCTTTGGCAATCGTAACCGCATCCGGCGTCGTCAGCGGCGCAGCCGTTTTATGCCCGCCCGTGCTATACTCAATCGTTCCGATCAGTCCGCAGCGAACGCCGGTATGTTCAAGAATCGAACGGACCATGTACGCAACCGTCGTTTTGCCGTTAGTCCCGGTAACCGCCAGATTTGTTAATGAACTGCTGGGATTTCCAAACGACGCCTGCGCCAGCAAACCCAATGCAACGGCAGAGTTCTCAACGATAACACAGTTGATTCCCTCGATGGAACGCTGAGCGACAATATAACCGGCACCCCGCTCTTTTGCCTGACGGATATAGTCATACCCGTCGACATGCGCCCCGGTTATGGCCACAAACACATCACCTTTAGAAACCTGCCGCGAATCGGCCGTAACTCCTAACCCGCTCGACTGCACCAATGCCAATAGTTGTGTAAACGTCATCCACGTTGCCCCATTATCCATGATTATCGTAAAACTTTTCCGAAAAAAGCATTGTATCCAACATCCCCGCCTTCTGCAATTGAAGATTTAATCTGTTGACAAAATCCCTCCAGCAAAAAATATGAAAAAACGCTCCCCCGCTCGTTCACAGCGAGAAATTTGGTTTTTTGTCTTTTTGTTGAGTTTTTTCGTTTGTTTGGTACAATAGCTCCACCATTTAAAATTCAGAAGCCTTTTTTCCGCAGGCTCTGCCGCCGGGCGGGATGAAATAAGAAAGGAGTAACCCAATGTTCCGACAGATTATTCATAACTCGTTTTTATTGATGACGTTATGCTTTTGGGTGCCGCTTGCCTCGGCCGCCGAAACCGAAACCGATTACATGGCCATCATGATGCAGGGACAAAAAATCGGTCATGCCACACACACACGAAGCCTTGAAGGCAGCCATGTCATTACCACCGAGGAGTTTTCCATGACACTGGGCCGGGGCGGACAAGCCGTCACCGTTTCCTCCAGAGAGATGTATATTGAAACCAGTGACGGTAAACCGCTGTCATTCGAAATGAGCATGAAGGCCAGCGGGGTCGAGCAGAAAACCAGCGGTACCATTCAGGACGGAAAAATCCTTCTCAGCCGTCAGGTGATGGGCACCACCCAAAACAGCGTGGTGGACTGGCCCGCCGAAGCACGGATGCCTGAAGGCATGCAATTGGTGCAAAAACAAAAAGGACTGGCGCCCGGTACACAATATGAATTAACCACGTTTCGGCCGGATATGCTGATGTCCATCCAAACAAAGGTTCTCGTCGGAGACAAGCAAAAGGTCGACTTGCTTGGACGTGTGCCGGAACTAACCGAAGTCAAACAAATTTCACGCGTTCAGGGACAGGAAATTACCGTAACCAGCTATGTGGATGACAATTTTAAAACCCTGAAAAGTATTGCCCCCATGATGGGCATGACGCTGGAGTTTGTGGTCTGCGATAAGGATTTTGCCCTGCAGAAAGATAATGTCATCGACTTCCTCGAAAAACTCAGTATCCCCAGTCCCGTACAATTGATAAACCTAAACACTGTGGAGTCTATTGTCTATGAAATCAAACCCACAACAGAACAGACGCTTATGCTGCCGAGTTCTTCGCATCAGATTGTTCAGCCCGGAGACGGAAGCCTTCTTGTTACAGTTCAAAGACTCATTCCTGCCGAAAACGTCACATTCCCCTATGAAGGAAAAGACCCGAATATTCTGGATGCCTTAAAACCCACGGAAATTCTTCAATCTGACAACAAAGAAATCATCGACCTTGCCCGCCACGCCGTCGGCGGAACCACAGACACCGCCAAGGCCGTTAAACAAATTGAATCCTTTGTGGCCGGTTATATTCAGAAAAAAGATTTATCCGTTGGATATGCCTCTGCGGCTGAAGTCGCACAAAGCCGTCAGGGCGACTGCAGCGAACACGCCGTCCTGACCGCGGCGATGTGCCGCGCAGTCGGTATTCCCGCTCGCATTGTATGTGGTGTCCTTTATGTCGATTCGTTCGTCAACCGGAAAAGCATCTTCGGCGGCCACATGTGGGTCGAAGCCTACATCGGCAACCAATGGATCGGGGTGGATGCAACGCCGGTCAATCAAACCAATGCCGGTCTCGGATTTGGCCCCGGCCACATCGCATTAGCACACGGGGACGGGTCACCAAAAGACTTTTTCAATCTGGTCAATACATTGGGCTGTTTCAAAATCGAAAAACTAACCGTCCATAAAGCCAATAATCCAAAAGAAGATAAACCCCAGACACCCTGACACCAGGGACACTCAAAACGTCTTACGAAGGGAGACAAATCATGAATACATGTGAACCAACTGAACATAAAGATCACCTCTGCCATTTATATGGTTCGGGCCTCCATAAAACCGACCCCGACAGATATGCACATCTCGTCAAAGACCCCAAATTCGTCTGCAAAAGCTGCGGGCGGGTGGCGACATTTAAAGAAAACCTCTGCGCCCCGATTCCACTGGGAACATGGGAAGAATAAATAGCAATCTGCAGAGTATTCCTCCGGTGAAGTAAAAAAAACAAGACTTTAGCCAAGTGTAAAATACGACTTGTCATCCCCGCGAAGGAATGTCACCCCCGCGAAGGCGGGGGCGCCGAATCCAGCGTAAAAACGGCCTCCGCCGAAGGGGGTTTCCTGTTTTTTTACAATCGGTTAAAATGTTACAAAAAAGACCAGACTACAGGATATTCACTATACACTTTTGCTTATAGTGGAACAAAAAATTTATTTTTTATGATATTTTTTGTAACGTTGATTCTTATGAAACGTCAGACACTTAGAGTGAGCACAGAAAGAACGACCTGAAATGAATACGGACGTGTCCCAGTCATAACGCACCCCATCAACGCCATACTTAAATCCGAAACAGCGAAGCGCTTTTGAGGATTTTATTCCCGTGCCTGTGAGGCACTTTGATTTTTGATATGATTATTCAAACTGGATATCACTAAGCACAAATTGCAGGTTTGTCTGACCGTTGTAGGTATTATACTGCGGCTCAAACGCCACATGAAATGTGTCGGCATCGAGCAGTTTCTTTTCAAGCTGCCCCATACCGAATCCGATACAGCGAACCGCACCGCCGGCATCGGAAATGGAAATCTGCAAATGGTCATTCCGGCTGCCTACCCGCCGCGGCGGAGCAATCAGCTTGACCCCCCGCGCCGCAAACACCGGCTTGGGATTGCCCTGCCCGAACGGCTCCAGCCAGGTCAGCTCTTTCATCACGCATTCATTAAAATCGCCAATCGCCGCTTCCGCATCAATATCGAGAAACGACTTCAGTTGTTCGTTTGCCAGGTTCGCATGAGCATAGGCCTCAAAGGCCTCGGCAAAATCCGGTATCTTATCGGTGCGAACCTTCAGCCCCGCCGCCATCTCATGCCCGCCGAAACCAACCAGGTGTTCTGCACACGCCTGCAATGCCCCATGCAGATTAAATCCGGGAATCGAACGCCCCGACCCCTGTCCCAGCCCGTTAGGGGTACTGACCAGTATCGTCGGACGGTAAAACGCATCGATGATTTTCGACGCCACAATCCCGATGACTCCGGCGTGCCAGTTATCATCGCTCAATACAATTGTCTTGCGGTCCGGATGATTCAGTCCCGCCTGCAATATTCGTTGCTTAGCCGCCTTGAAAATATCCTGCTGACATTTTTGACGCTGCCGATTCTGATCCTTCAGGTACTGGGCAATCTGAATCGCACGGATTTCATTTTCCGTCGTTAGCAGTTCCACCGCCAGCCGGGCATGTCCCATCCGCCCTGCGGCGTTGAGCATCGGTGCCAGCCGAAACGCCACCGCATAACTGTCCACCTCAGAAGTTCCCAACTCAGCGGTGCGTATGAGTTGGCGAATCCCCACCAGATTCGAATTCTCCAGCGCCTTCAAACTATAGCCCACCAGCACACGATTTTCACCCCGCAAATCCACCACATCGGCAATCGTTCCCATCCCTGCCAGCGTCGTGGCATTGAGCAGATATTGCCGCAGTTCGGGTGCGATTGTGGCGCCCTTTTTAGTGGCGTTTGCGATGCCCCATGCCAGTTTAAACGCCACCATCGCCCCGGATGAAGCCGGATTCGGATAATCCGCCTCTAACAACGGATGCACAATTACCATCGCATCCGGCAACGTTGGCCCCAGCTGGTGATGGTCAGTCACAATGACGTCAAGCCCAAGTTCTTTTGCCAGACGCACTTCGTCAACAGCCGTAATACCGCAATCCACCGTAATCAGCAAGTTCGTCCCGCCATCGGCTAATTGATGCACCGACTCAAGATTCAAACCATACCCCTCATCGACCCGATGCGGAATATAATAGTCAACGTTGGCACCGAGCATCTTCAGTAAATGCCACAGAATGGCCACACTGCTGATGCCGTCCACATCGTAATCACCATAGATGGAAATTTTTTCACCGCGTTCGATGGCTTCCCTGATGTACCCGGTTGCCTCGGTGACACCGGGCAAACACTCCGGCTCAATCAAATCTGTCAGTTTAGGCGATAAAAAGGAACGAGCAATGTCGGCTTTGTGGAGTTGACGGTTTAGAAGAACCTGGGCAAGAATGGGCGAGACATTCAGTTCATCAGCCAGCGACCTTGCTTTGTCGCTGGACGGTCGAACCTGCCAGACCTTTTTGTGCATCCCTGCCGGTACTTTCATGCTTTTTCAGACCCTCTTGGACGATTACTATTGCTCCAATCAGTATATCGACCAATCCCGCGAAAGTCAATAAATCTTAAGTCGTTTTGGCTTTGGGTTTTTATTTTTCCTTTGCCGGGAGCAGCGACAGCATTTCCGGGTCGGCGATTATTTCGGCGAACTGATAAGCATCCATGTTTTTATTTGTTTTTATGGACGGGTCGGCGCCGGCGGCGAGCAGGGCTTTGACGACTTCCGGATGCTGATACACAACCGCATAATGCAGCGGTGTTTGATTCAAGGCATTTGTGCAGTCAACCGCTGCACCGGCTTCGATCAGCATCTCAACAATACTCAACCGTCCCCATCGTGCGGCCGAATGTAGCGGCGTATCGCCAACATCAAACGCCAAGTCGGGCGGTGCCATCAACTGCACCTGCTCATTGGTCCTGCGGGCCTCAAGATTTCGCAAATAAAACGAAACCTGGTCAATCGGCTCGTCGCCTTCCACGCCGCAGCCTATTCCAATCCAGGCTTGACGAGCACCCGTATTTAACTGCAAGCCGGCATCAAGCAACACCCGTGTTACCTCGTCATAATGACATTGCCGCTGATAGGGATCAGCATTCGGCAGCTTCGAAACCCAGTGCAGCGGCAGTTCGCCGTGAATGCCAAGAGCATTGACATCCAAACCCGCTGCGAGCAGCAATTCGACCGTTTTGGGATTTCCCGCGAAGGCCGCCAGGTGAAGGCCATGATTTTTGAATCGTCCCACCGTATGTACATCAGCGCCGTTTTCGATTAAATATTCAACGATCTCCGCATGGCCTTCCTTAATCGCAATTATCAACAGGGGCTCCCTTCGAAAGCGATAGGTATGAATAATGTCGGGTTCAGCCCGCACGTATTCTTTGAGTCGTTCCAGGTCACCGGCAAACACTATATCGCCCGCATCGGCATCGGCCCCACTGGAAATCAGCAGGCCAAGTGTTTGATAAAAACCTGGCCGCTCCAAGCCGCATCGGCGATCGACCCTTTCTTCGATAGTATAACGCAGGGGGTTTTGGTCCTTGTTATTATGAGCGTTCACATCCGCTCCTTTATCAATCAACAAACGAACCTTTTCTGTCAAACATTCCAAACTTGCTACATGCAGGGGTGTGCATCCCCGATCATCTTTTGCGTTAAGGTCGGCGCCATGTTCGATTAAAAGAGCCGCCACATCGATGTCACCGTAAGCGGCACGAAAGTGGAGCGGTACTTCATTTTTATCGTTTCGAGCGTTGACTCCGGCGCCGTGGTCCAGAAGAGTCTGTGCGGTCTGAACATTTTTGGCATAAGCAAGCGGGCTGCGGCCGGAGTTGATTTTTCCGTTTCCTAAATTAGGATCGTCGCCCTTTTGAATCAACAACGGTATCAATTCCGTGTACCCTTCCAATGCAGTATAAGCAAGCGGGCTGCGGCGATCGATATTCTTTGTGGGATCAGCTCCCGCTTCAAGCAGTATTTGTGCGATCCCCGGTTGTCTGCATTGCAGAGCAAAACACAAAACGGAAATCGAATATTTATCACGGGCTTTGACGGTTCGTTCTATTGTCGCGTTCGCATATTCGGGATTGTTCTTAAGCATCTGGCGGACACCGTCTACATCTCCCGCGGTGATCATATCCTGAAATGATTGTTGGGCTGCTTCTGAAAACAGGGACACAGCCGCCATCAGCCATATCAATAGGGCTGCACGAAAACGTAAACGCATGATTCGGCTCCTTTTATGTTTTTTGAATCTGCTATTTTCGTCAATCGATATTACTCAATCGGCGGGAACACTTCGTCGAGTATGTTTTCGGGTTCGGGGGCAGTTCCCTGAGGCCATGTTTTCATTAACTCCCCATTCAGAAGCACAACGACATACGGGCTCATGAGTTCCCATTTTTCCGCATCCGTCATCGTGCCGAGAAGACACGTCGTATCCCCCGGTACCGGACCGGTTTCCGCATACGGCGGAACCGCTAAAAACGAAATCTTAAACGCATCGTTCCCCTGCTCGCTCATTTCCTTATAGTATGCGCTGTAAGCAGGCACCACATCCGCACATGTCGGGCAATCGTGATGATACATCAAGACAACCGCCATGCCCTCGCTCAGTTGCGTACGAACATCATCTTCGACCACGAACTCCAGCCAGTCCCACAATTCAGCTTCAGTCGCCTGCGCGGTGTTAGTGTCTTCAACTTTTTCAACAGGCGGTTGTGTTTGGTCGACTTGTGCAACAACCGGCTCGTCCGGCGTTTGTGCTTCGGCTGCGGCTAACTCCGCAGCACGGTTCGCTTCAATCGCCGCGGCAAGTTTCGCCTTAACCTCCGCCAGTTCTTTTTCCAATGATTGTATCCGCTTCTGCATCGCTTTGGACTGCTGCCTCATGGCCGCAGTTTCCTGTTGCCATTGGTCCTTTTCCTGTTCGTGTTGAAATTTTAGCAGTTTAATTTTGCCTTCGGCCGAGACTTGCGTTTGCTCTTGCGGCTTTTTGAACTCCGGGCGAAATGTCACGATCGCCGGGGCCGCCAGTGCCAAAACGGCCAGAATCGGAACCGCGCAGGCAATCGCATGAGCCACATTCGGCCACGGCGGCGGCAACAGCTTAGTTCCCTTCGGACGGAAAATTGCCAGCAGCAGGAAAAACGGAATATCAACAATCCACAGCGTCATCCACGGATCGACATGCACCTGCCCGAAACACCCGCAGGATTCGTAACCCAACAGGGCCTTAACCAGTGTTGCACCGATAAACCCGAAATAGCACAGCGTACCCGCAACCCACGCCGCCTTGCGAAACAGCCCGCTGACCATCCATGCACCCAATGCAAACTCCAGCGGTATCTGCATCAGCAGAAACTCGTAAGACTCCCAAAACCCCGTTGGATTGCTCTTCCACGACGGAATGCCGACATTCATCAATTCGTGAGCCTTCAGCAGCGCCGCCGCCATCAGCAGCAGCCCCGCCACCGTCATAATAAGTTTGTTCAATGTCCGCATATAAAACAGTTCCCGTAATTACGGCCCAAAAGGCCAAAATAATTTAGCCCAGCCCAACGGGCTGGGGAAACAAACCACAATATACCTCGCCCTGAAAGGGCAATATATAAGCCATTACAATCATCAATACACTACCGAATTATACCAGAAATCGGCTTAATGTGGCAACCGCCTTCGCTTTTTTTACAAACTTATTACTTAGACACTCGAAAATTGTTCAAAAAAGCGTAAAATAATACCCATTGCTGATAGTAGTACCATCGCCAACGGTTCGAAGGTACATATAAAAGGAAAATTCGATGACCGCGTTGCGGTCAAACAACAATAGCCCCCGGTGAGCAACACGAAACCGGGGGTGACGGATATTCTAACCGCCCTTGACCCTGAATGGGTCAAATAGGAAAACCAGCAATGCCGGGCCGAAGGGATTTATTTAAAAGAAGAGTTTTAGCGTTGAGAAAGGCGGAATGACAATGATTTATCAAATACTGATATCAATTGTTACGGGGGGAATAGGATTCTCTTTACTTTTTGTAAAAGAAAAATCAAAATCCCAAAAAGCTCTGAGCATAACTTTAATATTGATCGGAACAATATCCGGTGTAATTGCCGCATTCAACATTTCCGAATCTGAAGAAATTGGCAGTTTGAAACCTACCAATAAAGTAATTGATCCCGAATGGACTGATAAAAATGAAGTGAGAATTGTTCAGCAAGGTGAACCGGTTATAAAGCTCGGGGGTGCATGGGTCAAACCAATATACCCACTTGGGAGAAATGTAGCACTTGCATTGATTAATGAAATTGACGGTTTAACAATTTATGCCAAAGTAACAAGTTTAGATGGTAAAATTGTAGCTAAGATAATTAGGAATAAATGGCAAACAAATCCTAATCACTATTTTCGAAAATTTTCTAATCAATCATCTCTCGAAATTATCGACGAGTATGATATTCCGATTCTTCAAATTGAACTTGTCGATTACAATACGGTCAAGATAGGAGGAATTTTCCGATCAGAAAAATCGTTTGTTTCTGATTTTGATAATGATTTCCCGCAATACAGTAACACAGTTAATGTTTTCTTGACGGGGGAATTCGAAAATACAATTCAGATTGTTGGTGAGGGAGGAGCGTTTTTTAACACAAATAATATGGAACTACAGGACATTATTTCAAAATCAAGGGAAATAATTAAACCATGGTTCGATTATAGCTCCCCCTCAAACCCCTCTAAAAGACTTCCAAAGCAAATATGACAAAAGACAGAACGGACGGGTGGTCGGGGTAATGCAGATTGACAATTTAAAAAGAGTTTCTTGTGGGTGGCGTGCTTTGATTTGCCTGAAAGGCATATTTAACTTAGCCCAGCCCAGCGCATGTGTTTAGCCCGAAGGGTTTTGATACAGTAGCCGGGGGTGAAACCCCCGGAAAGGAATACACCCATCCATTCTTTATGAGCTCCGGAGGAGCGAAAGAGAGCGGCGTGTTTTATGTCCCTTTGGGACTGTGTGATTGAAAATTGATACGAGGGAAACCCCCTCCCCCCTTCCGGGTACTGGCCCTTGGCAGGGGGAGAGCTTTTAAGATTCCAAAGCGGGACGCTTCGGGTAAAAAAATGTGCGGGCGGGACGCCCGCGCTCCCAGTGAAATTATGTCAAAAGATAAAACAAAAAGCCTGTTTGGAACAGAATTGGATGACACATCGAATGTGTCAGGGCTGATTGTTCGGGTTGCGCTGGATACCGGCGCCGATACTCTGTTCGATTACGTTTTGCCCCAATTTCTGGGAACCGTCCAGCCAGGACAACGGGTGCAGGTGCCGTTCGGACGGGCAAATAAGCTTCAACAGGCGTTCGTTGTAAAAATTATTGATGACCCCGATGAAATCGTAAAATGCCGACGGTTTAAGCTCAAACCCGTTAAAGCAATCCTTGACGAGGCGCCATTGCTGGATGCCGAATTAATACAACTGGCCCAATGGATTAGCCAGTATTATGTCTGCCCCCTGGGACAGGTTTTCAGCGCAATGGTGCCCGCGGCGGTTAAAAAAGACGTCGGTGTCAAAAAGCAAAGCATCGTTTATCTGACAAATCGTGGAACGGGCATCCTGCCCGTGGAACATGGCCAGGATGGCCATGCCACCTTAATCAGAAGCAAAAAGCAAAAGGCGATTGTCGATATTTTGCAAGAAGCCAATGCGGTTGATATCGACAGCGGGCTTGAAAAGCAGGTTTTGCTCGAGTCGGCCGACTGCACCGAAAGCCCGCTCAAACAGCTTATACGCAAACAAATTGCCAAAATCGGCAAAAAACAGATTCTGTACGCCCTGCCTGTCGTACCGGAAGGATTAAGTTTCGAAACAAAAAAAGTCATCCTGAACCAGGACCAGCAAAAAGCCCTGGATTTTGTTACGCATGAAATCACAGACAACCGCTTTGGTGTATCCCTGCTGCACGGTGTGACCGACAGCGGCAAGACGGAAGTGTATATTCGCGCCATCGAAGCGGCCATCGCGGCGGGCAGGCGGGCGATTATTCTGCTGCCCGAGATTGCCCTGACGGCCCAGACCGTCCAGCGATTCAGCAGCCGGTTTGAAAACGTCGCGATTCTGCACTCACAGCTTTCCGGCCCGCAGCGCAACGCACAATGGCAAAGCATCAAAAGCAATCAAGCCGACGTCGTCATCGGGGCACGGTCGGCCATCTTTGCCCCGGTGAGTAACCTGGGGCTGATTGTCATCGACGAAGAACACGAAGGCAGCTACAAGCAAGACACCGTGCCGCGCTATCATGGGCGGGATGTCGCCGTCAAGCGGGCGCAACTGGCAAACGCGCACTGCATCCTCGGCTCGGCGACGCCGTCGTTGGAAACGCTGCACAACTGCACTACGAAAAAACATTACACTCTACTTCAACTGCCGAAACGTGTGAATGATTTGCCGATGCCGGAAATGAAGCTGGTGGATATGACCTGCGCATTTGCGGATACGGAACATAAAGGCGTTCATCTTATTAGTCCGCCGCTTCGAGCACATCTTAGCAATATCCTGGAGCGGAAAGAGCAGGCGATTTTATTGCTAAACCGCCGGGGGTATAGTAATTTTGTCTATTGCCCGTCGTGTCGGCACAGCCTGACCTGTCGAAATTGTGATGTAACGCTGACCTTTCACAAAAAGCCGCAATTGGAAAATCGCAAAGAAACCATTCTCGGTCGGCACATGGTCGGCGGGTATGCGATTTGTCATTATTGCCTGTCGAAGACGCTGGTGCCGAAACAATGCCCGATTTGCAGCAAAAATATGACGATGGTTGGATTAGGTTCGCAGCGGCTGGAGGAGGAGCTGGCTAAAAAACTGCCCGCCGCCCGCGTCCGGCGGATTGACAGCGACGCGATGGCGGGGCAGGATTATTACGATGTTTTAAGGGATTTCGCGGAGCAGAAAATCGATATTCTGGCCGGAACGCAGATGCTGGCAAAGGGGCTTCATTTTCCGAATGTGACACTGGTGGGGATTATCAGTGCCGATACGGCGTTGTTTTTGCCGGATTTCCGCTCGAACGAACGGACGTTTCAACTTATCAGCCAAGTGGCCGGACGTGCCGGACGCAGCGAAAGGGGCGGAACCGTTTATGTCCAGACCTTTTTCCCCGAACAACCGACCATCAAATACGCCCTGGAGTACAACTTTAAAGGCTTTTTAGAAAATGAGTTATCGCATCGAGAGGCCTGCGGTTTACCACCATTCGGGCGGATGGCGATTGTCGCGATGCGGGATATGAAATTTGACCGGCTTTCGGCGGCCGCCGAGAAAATGCGCCAGCGTCTGGATGAAATTATCACCACTGAACGGCTGAAAATCACGCTTCGCGGGCCCATCGAGCCGGCCATCAGCCGAATTCAGCGGCAGCATCGCGTTCAATTCATTCTACAGGGAAAATCGGTGGTTGACCTGCAAAGACTCTTTGGGCGTTTTCGCGTTATGGCGCCGCTTCGCCCCGCCGTCCAGACACAAGTCGATATTGACCCGATTGGTGTTTTATAGCTTGATTTTTCATCGCCAATCGTGTATATTCACCGATTCTTTACGGAGAGTAGCTCAGTTTGGCCAGAGCGCTGCGTTCGGGACGCAGAGGTCGCAAGTTCAAATCTTGTCTCTCCGATTTTTTGTAACCCTTTCTGTCTCAATCGGTTGCAGGTTTATGGGTTGACATTTCCCCCTCATTTGACGATAATAATTTGCTATCGACGGTTTGCTCTGGCATTAAATGGCAATCTTGCATGACAGATAATAACAATATAAATATCCAAAAGAAAGAACCCGACCTCTACAAACGCTCCGTCAAAGGCGGTTATTGGGTGATATCATCGCGGTTCGCTGTACAGCTTTTAGGATTCGTAAAGTCACTCTTTATTGTCAACTTCTTCTTCCTGAACGACTTGGGCATCATCAGTGCCGCCGTGATGATGATGGAAATATTATCGACTTTCACGCAAACCGGATTCGAGAGCGCGCTGATCCAAAAAAAAGGCGATATCCACGATTACCTCGATACGGCTTGGACGGCGGGAATCATTAAGGGGATCGTTCTGTTCCTGACTCTTTATTTTGCCGCCCCGCTATTAGCAACATTTAGAATTCCCGAAGAAAAAGTACCGCTGGCGATTGGGATTTTCCGGGCCATGAGTGTCTGTTTTCTGATTAGCGGATTTCGGAATATCGGGGCCATTTATTTCAGTAAAAACCTGGATTTTCATAAAACCTTTGCCTTATCGATGGTTTCAACGTTGACTGATATCGTACTTTCAGTGGGACTTGTGTTATTTTTCCGCAGCATCTGGGGCGTCATCGCAGCCCGACTAGTGACAGCCTGCATCAACTGTACAAGCACCTATATCCTGTCCTCCTACCGCCCCCGCCTGCATTTTGAACGCGCAAAGGCCCGCGAACTCTGGAAATTCGGACGCTGGATTTTCGGGGGAAACATTATCAGCTATCTGCTGGAGGCCGGGGACGACTATTTCGTCTGGTCTTATCTGGGCATTCAGTCGCTGGCGCTGTACCGATATGCCTATCGGTTTTCCAATATGCCGGCTACTCACATTACCTCTGTTATTTCACAGGTCTCTTTTCCGGCGTATTCAAAAATCCAGGATGACCTGCCGCGGCTGCGTGAGGCCTATCTGAAAGTCCTGAAAATTACAGCATTATTCTCAGTTCCAACAGCTTTTTTGATCTTCATTCTCGGTCCGGATTTTGTGCATCTATTCCTGCCGGAACGCATGTACCCCATGATCCCGGCCTTACAACTCTTAGCGATAGTCGGACTCATAACATCATTGGGCGGAGTCATTGGCCCTGTACTTAAAGCAACGGGAAAACTTGTGCCCGTTTTATATTTTCAGGGGGGCCGACTTGCCCTCCTGGCAATCCTTATATATCCATTCACAAAAATGTGGGGAATTGCTGGGACCGCTCTTGCAATAGCGTTAACGCGAGTCTTAATGTACCCTCCCGGTCTCCTTTTCGTCTGCCGCTTGGTCAATTGCTCAATCTGGAAAGTGATTCAACCGTTATTGATTCCTCTTGCTGCTTCAACAATGATGGCTTTCGTTACTTTTTTACTTAAATTCTCTGTTTTTACAGAAGTACATTTTCTCTCATTTTTCGGCTCGCTGCTTTTGGCCTTAGCGATATATTTAACAACAGTATGGCTTATGGATTCGATATTTAATTGCGAAATTCGAAAAATTGTTCGGGAAAACTTTACCGCGATACGCTGGAAACATAGGAAAAATACCGGAATATATTGAAAAAAAACTGCCGATGTCTATAATAGGGAAAAGTCTAAAAAAAGGATGGTAACCCTTATACCCTGAGATAGTTAATAGGTGTTAAGTTTTTATGGTAGAACCGTTTAAGAACCCGATTTATGTAACCCGACCTTTTTTGCCGCCGCTTAAGGACTTCTGTAAGGGTCTCGAAGAAGTTTGGGATTCCCGCTGGCTGACTAATAACGGTCCTGTCGTCACGCGATATGCACAAGAACTTAGATCTTTTTTGGCCATTGACAATGTGTGCTTATTTAATAACGGCACGCTGGCACTCCAAATTGGTCTTCAGGGGTTGGGAATCTCCGGAGAAGTTATTACCACCCCATTCAGTTTTGTAGCGACTACCCATGCTCTATACTGGAATAAAATCCGTCCGGTTTTTGTAGATATCGAACCCGATTTTTATACCATTGATCCGGAGAAAATCGAGGAGGCCATCACGCCTTGGACCACTGCCATCCTTGCCGTTCACGTCTTCGGCAATCCCTGCAATCACGACATCCTTTCGGAAATTGCAAAAAAGCATAATCTGAGGCTTATTTACGATGCGGCCCACGCTTTCGGTGTTCAAATCAACGGAAAATCCATTGCGCATTATGGGGATCTATCCATGTTCAGCTTTCATGCCACTAAACTGTATCATTCTTTTGAAGGAGGCTTGCTGACATTTAATGATGCCAAACTTACTAGAATTTTTGATTATTTGAAAAACTTCGGTTTTGAAAACGAAGTGGAAGTGGTCATGCCCGGAACAAATGCCAAGATGACCGAGGTACAGGCATTGATGGGAAGCATCCTTTTGCCCTATCTTGATAAAATGATTCAGGAACGCGAAAGTATTTATCACTTGTACTGCGAACGTCTAAAGGAAGTCGCTGGAATCCGGCTGCCGATAAAACACGCCCCCTCCATTCAGTACAACTATGCCTATATGCCCGTCGAAATCGAAGAATGCCGGTTCGGGATGTCTCGTGACCAATTGTACGAGAAATTGAAAGAATACAATATTTATGCCCGGCGGTATTTCTATCCGTTGATCTGCGACTTTCCCTGTTACAAAAATATCCAGGTACAGGATCCACTGAGAACTGCAAGAAATGTTGCATCACATATTTTGACATTACCAATATACGCCGGCTTAAGTCCGGACGAGGTAAATCAAATTTGCGATATTATTATTTTTATACAGAAGAATCATTAAATCGACACAGACTCTTTTAGGAACAGGACATTGCAATGGAAAATTCGATCTATTTACGAACGCTTGAACCAGAGGATGTTGACCGTGTTTACCGGTGGCACAATGACCAGGAGCTTTATCAGGATTTGATAGGAACGCACCATTTTGTCAGTCGAGCAACAGTTGAAAAATGGATAGAGAAAAAAAGCGCTTTCTCATCAACAGAAATCAATATGGCGATCTGTTTAAAAAATAATTCTGAACATATTGGAAACACGTACATCCGCGATATTAACTGGGTAAACCGAAATGGAGTTATACACCTCTTTATCGGAGATAAAGAACAACGTGGTAAAGGATATGGGAAAGAAGCGATAAAACTAATTATCGAATACGCGTTTCAAACCATAGGGTTGAACCGTCTATATCTATACGTTTTTGAAGATAATTCAAATGCGATCAACCTCTACAAAAAAGCCGGGTTTGTTGTCGAGGGCAAACTTAGAAAACATGTATATAAGAATGGAAAATTCAAAGACATTCTAATTATGGGGTTATGCAAAAGTGAGGAAAATTAATTCCATTATCACAATAAGTCCTAAAAATACTTTTACCGGCCGCTTATGAAAACTATTGGAATAATGCAACCATATTTCATACCTTATATTGGGTATTTCCAACTTCTTGAAGTATCTGACGTTTTTGTATTTCACGACGACGTCAAATATATAAAAAACGGATGGATTAATCGAAACCGAATTTTATTTAATGGCACGACAAAGTATATTACTCTTCCTGTCAGAAAGGATACTAATACAAAATATATTAATGAGCGTTTTTTTTCTAAAAATGAATTATTGAAAGAAAAAAAATATATTCTTTCTACGATCAAACTAACTTATCGTAAAACGCCGTACTTTAAAGCAATTTATCCCTTGCTGGAAAGCCTTATTAACAATGAAGAAACAAATGTTTCACATTTTGCAGAAACATCCATACTTTCAATTATAAATTATCTTGGATTAAACACTTCAATACACAGGTCTTCCGAGATAGACTTTGATAAGTCACTGAAAGGGCAAGATCGCGTCATTGCAATTGTAAAAAAACTCAATGGGAATCATTATGTAAATCCGATTGGAGGCATTGATCTTTATAACCCAACCGATTTCCAAAAGAAGGGGGTCAAGCTTCAATTCTTACAATCAGAAATAAAACCTTACAAACAATTTGGAAATCATTTTATTCCAAATCTATCGATTATTGATGTGATGATGTTTAACTCCAAACAAGAAGTTTTGAATATGCTAAAACAATACACTTTAATTGACAAAGAAAGCTGAATTCTTTTGCCACTCTTTGAACAATCTATTGACATTTTCAATCGTTAAAATTGACCGTAAAATAAATAATGAATACTAATTATAAGAACGGAACAAGACCGGTGGCAACGAACAAACAGCCAACTGTAAGTGTTGTCGTAATCACTTACAACCAGGAAAAATATATCAGGAAATCCCTCGAAGGCATTCTTTCGCAAAAAACCGATTTTGAGTATGAATTGATTATTGGTGAGGATTGCAGCACTGATAGAACTCGCGATATATGCGTTCAATATTCTCAGGAATTCCCAGAGAAAATACGGTTGCTTTTGCATCAACAAAACATTGGAATGCACCAAAATGCTATCCAAACTCTTCGTTCAGCCCGTGGCAAGTATATTGCTTTCTGTGAAGGCGATGATTTTTGGACAGACCCAAACAAATTACAAATGCAGTATGATTTTCTGGAAAATAACCTTTCTTTCACGGGAGTGCATACGAAGGTCGATTACGTCGATAAAGATGGCCGGAAAATAGGGACAGGAGATATGATGCCGGCAGATTCAGACATCATTGACTTCAACTATTTACTGCAGCGAAATGTGATTCATACCTGCTCCTTTATGTTCCGTAAAAGTGTTCTGGACGAAACAGTCTATTCCATCATGGGAGCCGTTCTAAATCAAGACTACACGCTCTTCTTAGCTGTAGCCCTCAACGGTAATATTTACTATTTTCGGAATACAACAGCCGCTTACAGGAAAGGAGTTGGCGTCACAGCAACATGGATTTTTTCAAATATAAGAAAGCAGCATTTGATGATATTTTCGTTATTTGAAAAACATTACAACTTAAAAAAATACAGAGCAGCCCTGTACGCAGCGAAACAATTTCAGTACTACCATGTCTTTTCAGCATCAAATAAAGAAACTCGTTTATTACGATGCCGTTATTTTTGCCTTTTGCTGTGGTATTTTTTTCTGTCATTACTCTATAAACCAGCGATCAAAGTCTATAAAATAAGCTTCACAGATATCGTCATGCTTGCTTATAAAGCGAGACCAAAATTAAAAAAATGGCTAAAGTTATTATTCGGAAACATGCCGTCTTCCGATAAAAATTAAAGTTTTAAACACTGTTTTCTCGTTAATCAAATACGGTGAATTTTTATATGCCTGAAATAAATGAAAAAAACAAAGACCTTGCTACTCAGCACAACACACAAAATTATTCCGTCAGCGTCGTGATACCCGCATATAACGCGGAGAAGCACATTCAACGTTCAATTGACAGTGTGCTGAGACAGACCCGTCCGGCGGATGAAATCATCGTTGTCGATGATGGTTCAACGGATAATACTCCGGTAATCCTCTCGGAATACGGCAATAAAATTATTCCTATTCGACAGCAAAATGCGGGAGCCAGCATCGCAAGGACTACGGGAATCGAGCGGGCAAGCGGAGACTGGATTGCCTTTCTGGACGCCGACGACGAATGGCTGCCTTCAATGCTCGAAGCACAAATCAAAAACCTAATAGATAATCCCGAACTGGCGTGGTCCTATAGTAATTATTGGTTTGCTCGTCATGATACAGACCGGGTTAAGATTGCGTTTCCGACCCCCCCCACATCAAATAATATAATCACAGATTATTTATCCGTCCATACTAAATATTGCATCAGAACCAGTGCCGCCATCATCAAAAAAAGTGCTTTATATGATTCAGGATTGTTTGTCCCGGACCAGAAATGGGTGCAGGATACAGATCTCTTTCTGAGAATTGCATATCAATACCCCCAAATCGGATATCTCCATGAGCCACTCGCCAAATACTATTGTGATTTACCCGAGTCATTAACAGCAAGATACTGTTGCCATGCAAATGAGCTATGCCTCCTTGTTGAACGCCATCTTGTGCTCTCACGAGAATGCAACCGGCAAAAGGAACTGATCAAATCTATGTCTGAGAAAATACCGTATTGGGTTAATGTGACGCTGCAATATAAAAACTATCATGAAGCCCGAATCATGCTCAAGAGAATAGGGCACATTATCCCTAATAGGATAAAATGGAAATTGAAACTTAAAGCATATTTTCCTTTTCTGGAAAGATTTTGGGATGCAATGCTGCATTTCGTAAAACGGCATGTGATTCCTGAAAGGCTTAAAATTCGTAAACCGAAGTGAATTTCAGGTAATAAACACAAATACAAAAACTCCGGAGAGACTATTGTGAAAAAGAAAATACTGGTTACAGGCGGAGCGGGTTTTATCGGAAGCCATCTGGTTGAAAGACTTCTGAAAGAAGGACATTGGGTTATCGCAATGGATAATTTCCATACTGGTACAAAAGATAATGTTTTGGCATTTCTTAATAACCCGCGTTTTGAAGTGCTTCGTCATGATGTCACAGAACCTTTCCGAATCGAAGCAGAGCAGATTTATAATCTGGCATGCCCAGCCAGTCCTATTCATTACCAGCGTTCTCCAATTCGAACGGTGGAAACCTGTGTTCTGGGACCGATTAACTGTCTGACGCTTGCAAGAGACATTCATGCTCGTGTTTTGCAAGCCTCAACAAGTGAAATCTATGGAAATCCAATCATGCACCCCCAAACCGAAAGCTATTGGGGAAACGTGAATCCAATCGGTCCCAGAAGTTGCTATGACGAAGGAAAGCGTGTTGCCGAGACACTGTTTTTCGATTTTCATCGTGAAGCCGGAACAGATATTCGAATCGCCAGAATTTTTAATACTTATGGCCCCCGGATGTCACATGGAGACGGACGGGTGATCAGCAATTTCATTCTCCAGGCCTTGCGAAATGAACCTCTGACGATCTATGGAGACGGCTCTCATACTCGCTCATTTTGTTACATCTCCGATCTTGTAGAGGGCTTAATAAGGTTGATGAACATGGATGGATTTACAGGGCCGATTAATCTTGGCTGCCCGGAAGAAAGAACAATTCGTGAAATCGCAGAACTAATTATCCAACTTACAAATTCGAAATCAGATATTATCTTGCAACCCCTGCCTATTGATGATCCTGAAAAACGAAAACCCGATATCGAATTAGCAACCGACGTTCTTGGATGGACCCCTAAAATACCGCTTGAAGAGGGATTATCCAGAACAATCGAATATTATAAGCCAATCGCCGATGATAATTCGCCGCCAACAAAACAACCTCGTTAAAATTTTGCTGATTTGAATACTTAGGATAGTTTGCTAAATGAAAATAGCCTTCTTACTACAATCGTTTCCCTGTCTATCCGAAACCTTTATTCTAAACCAGATCACCGGGCTGATCGACTTAGGCTGTGACGTCAGAATCGTAGCGTTCAACAAATTAAAGGAATCTAAACAGCATCCTGACATTCAAAAGTACCGGCTTTTCGATAAAACAACCTATAACAAGGTCCCCGAAACAAAATTAGCCAAACGCACCAAAGCAGCGGCTCAGACAATAGCCACCTTCATTCAGCATCCTATCTTAGTTTATCGGCTTCAAAAGACACTTCTGACAAAATCGCAGGCCTATAACTACCAAAAACTTTTCTTGGGACTGAGGTTCATTCAGGAAAATTTCGATTTCATACAGTGCCATTACGGCCCCGTCGGCAATCAGGCTCTCTTCCTGAAAGACATCGGTCTTAGAGTAAAAATTTCGACCGTGTTCCATGGCTATGATCTCTCTGTTTATATGAATGAACACGGCCCGAATGTCTATCGGGAACTGTTCACAAAAGGAGATGTTTTCCTGCCAATCAGTAACTTCTGGAAACAAAAACTTCTCTCTCTCAGATGTCCTGAAGAAAAGATCGTCGTTAATCACATGGGTATAGATACCACATTTTTCAGGCCTGTCAACAGGAACAAAACCCACGAGGGGCTTAACATCCTCACCGTAGCCCGGCTCACCGAAAAAAAGGGCCATCGTTACGCCTTGGAAGCAATTCAAAAAGTTGTCAAATCAATTCCTCATGTGGAATATCATATCGCAGGTGATGGCCCACTCTTAGAAGAACTTAAAGAGATAACGTGCCGGTTGGGCATTGAAAACTATATCATATTTCACGGAAAAGTTAATAGCAGCGAAATCATGGAACTATACAACAATGCGGATATTTTCCTGCTGCCTTCGGTGACATCATCGAACGGGGACATGGAGGGCATCCCGGTTTCATTGATGGAAGCAATGGCTTGTGGTTTGCCGGTTATTACCTCCGCACACAGCGGAATCCCGGAATTGGTTATCGACGGAAAGACAGGCTGTATTGCCCCGGAAAAAGACAGCGAAGCTATAAATAAATGGATCGTTCATCTGGCAAAAAGTCCTGAACTCAGGAACCAACTTTCCAATCAAGGGAGAGAATATGTAAACACGTTTTTTAATAATAAAATACTTTGCAAACAAATTCTCAAAATAATTAAGCTGCTACTAAAAGATGGTGGGTCTCGAATGAAAGGTTATGAACGGTAATAAAATGATATATCCATCTAATATTATTCTGTCCCGGGCATCGTGTAGACAAAAAGATCAATTTCAATATTCTTGAATTAGGCACCATGGGAGGATGTCGTAACATCATAGTTGATTGGTTCGCAAAAACTTAAGCGTAAATCATGTTTTATTTTTCCAGGGAAATCCGTTCTTGTTAGAAACCGTAACATTCAAAAAAGAGGCAAGATTTTGATAGGCATTGAGTTGTGAGACATTAAGCACCAGCAGTTTGTCCGGCTTGTCAGTGAAATATTCAATCACGCTTTTATTATGTTGCCGATATAGTTTTGTATAATACTCATAATTGTACAAAGAAACTGTAGGATAATTATAGACCATCTTCATCACATCCATACCAAAGCCCCTATATCGGTACAGGGCATTCTCTAAATCTTCTCTGTCGGGAGGGCGGCTTTTGTCCGAAGAAAACAATTTCGTATGGAACTTTATCAACGACTGAAACCATTGGTCTTCTGAATCCCTGACCGTCAGTATAAATTTAGCATCTGGAAATGCTTTATCCAAACAGCGGTATGTTTCCGGCAGAGAAAAGGGGATATCCTGAAACGCCTGTTTGGTGTAACAATATCGAACCAACCGGTTACAATCTTGCTTGTACCAGTCAGACAATAACATCTCTGCAACACCCTGATTTCCTAAATGATACCCAAAATCCTCAAGGGTCTGCTCAAGAGAAGTCGTGCCGGTCTTGTTAAAACCTATACAAAAAACTTTACCTGAAAATTTATTTTCTGAATTAATCCTATGGTGTCTGCGTGTGCCATGCAATCTTTCTATAAATTTATAGAAAACAGGGGGACACAACTCTTTAAAAATACTTTTCAGAAAAGACATCCGAGACTTCCAATATAGCCAACTAAGGCTTCATTATCTAATACTCAAATTAGCAAAAAGTATTATTTTGTCAACAAATATCCACTTTAGGTGACCATTTATTCTATAATAAAAAGGGCTTTGAAAACAACAATCGTTCCCAAAGCCCTTTTCTGTTTTTCAACACAATGACATTTATTAACTATGGAGCAAGCGGCCCATCGTTAACTAATACCGAATCATCTTGTCCAGCAGGTGTAACATCGGCTAGTTTATTAGTGATAAATGCCCCCCTTCTACGATCCGCCTCCGTTGCTCCGCCACCTGTCCAATGAGTATAAATTCCATCATTCTTAACAGCCACGTCGCTTCTTGATTCATTAGCAGTATGTCCATCAGCAAAAAGCACATTTTGGCTGTCTCGATCATGCGGCAGGGCATTTGCAATTTGTAACCCCTTCTTTACTATATCATCAAAATCCGTCGTAGTAAACCAGGGGCCGCCAATCCCCGCAACACGTTCCAGATAGTTGTTATCAGTAACACCGCCGCGCGTTAACTTTTCCTCGAAATAGGGGTTTTGATCCGCCATCACCGCAAACGCCGCAGAATGAGTACCATCGGCTGCATACCGCCCTTTGCTTCCGGTACTTGCTGCACCAGTTTGACCGGCAGCGTAAGGCTGATGGTAAGAATAGCTCACACACTTTTCAGGCCCCTTGGGATTAGCTGTCCAGCCAACATGTCCAAAGTCCCAAAGATCTACAATATCAAGCGTGGGAACTTGGGTATTTTTCCCGTCAAACTCTTCCTGGTCACTGGCAGGGCATACAAAAGATTTAGGGCTGACATCAGCTTCACGAACAAGCAGATACAGACTCGCACCTACTGTAATACCCGACGGGGTCAGCCAATTTTTTGCGGGATCCGACCAGCCGGCGGTACCATCGCTCCACGTGTGCGCCCCGCCTCCGCCCTGTACTACGTACTCATCATCATAGTCGTTGGCATAAACCGTTTGTGCGGTGCCCAGACCTTTCAGGTTAGTGCCGCAAACAACACGCATGGCGATCTTCTTGACCTTACTCAGGGCCGGCATCAGAATCGCCATCAACATCGCGATGATCGCAATGACGACCAACAGCTCAATCAACGTAAAACCTTTCTTTCTCATTTTTACATCTCCTTTCAGGTAAGATTTACTCACAATCACCTTCGGCAAGACCGAAATCATAATAAGTGCCGTTTTTGCCCCCACGCAGGGCATTTTCAAGACGTTGTAAATCCTACCAATTAACAATAGTTTCGCCGAAGGCGAATTTTCCGATTTTAATCTTTCCTTAATACACTGTTCAATCAGAACAGAACAACTCACACAAACACTCAGGAATTTTAGGCATGTTCACGGGATATGAAAAACTTTACTATAATGGCATTTGGAATATAAATATTACTTACAACCCGTAAATCCTGCCGAAACTCTTTTTTTCTATCTTCTCTTATATCGTCCAATCTACCAATGTCCAATAATAATGTCAAGGAAATTCTATCCCCAAAAAGGATTCTTGCAATAATTCGCTTTTTTTAGTATAGAATGAGACTTCATATAAAAAAATAAAAGAATTTTATAAAAGGATATGAAATGAACCAAATGCAGGAATTTGACAATGTTAAGGCACATCTTGAAGATATTGGCCAGTCACATATACTTCAATTTCAAGACAAAATAAATCCGGAACAGGGTTTGTCTTTACTCAATCAGGTCAAAAATCTGGATTTTTCAAGAATTCCGACGTGGGTGGAAAAATACGTCCTCAATGATGGCTCTCTCAAGGTCCCGGAGCATTTCGACCCGGCCCCGTCCTGGCCGCCCGTTCCCAAAACAGCCGAACAGGCCGAAAAATACGCCAAAGCCGTTCAAATAGGCGAAAACCTGATTCGACAGGGCAAAGTCGCCGGTTTTGTCGTCGCCGGCGGACAGGGAACCCGCCTGGGATTTGACGGCCCCAAAGGCAATTACCCCATCAGCCCCATCAAAAAGAAAACACTTTTCCGGATTTTCGCCGAAAACCTGCTGGCCGCATCCAAAAAATACGGCACAACCATCCCCTTCTACATCATGACCAGCCCGTTAAATCACAATGCGACTGTGGAAATCTTCGAATCCGCCGACTACTACGGCCTCGGCAAAGAAAATGTCGTCATTTTCCAACAGGGGACACTGCCCAACTTCGGCTTCAATGGCAAAATTCTGCTCGCCGACAAACATAAAATCGCCACCAGCCCCGACGGCCACGGCGGCAGTCTCAAGGCCCTCTACCAAAGCGGCGCCGTCGCAGACATGAAAAAACGCGGCGTCCGATACCTCAGCTATTGGCAGGTGGACAACCCGTTAATCCATCCGATTGACCCCCTGTTCGTCGGCCTGCATGTCGCCGACAACGCCGAAATGAGCTCCAAGGCCCTGCTCAAAACCGGACCGCTGGAAAAAGTCGGCAACTTCTGCCTTGTGGACGGCAAAGTAACCGTCATCGAATACAGTGACCTCCCCGATGAAGCGGCCCATCGCAAAACCGAAGACGGCTCGCTGGCCTTCGAATTGGGCTCCATCGGAATCCACATCATCAGCGTTTCATTTATCGAAAAACTCAACGCCGACGGCGACTTCGCCCTTCCGTTTCATCGCGCCGTCAAAAAGATTCCCCACATCGACAAAAACGGTAACGCAATCGAACCCGACGAACCCAATGGTATCAAACTGGAAACCTTTGTCTTCGACGCTATCCCGATGGCCGCTCATTCGATTATTCTACAGACCCGAAGAGAAGAGGAATTTGCCCCCGTCAAAAACGCTGCCGGTGTTGACAGCGCCGAAGTTACGCATCAAATGATGATTGACCGCGCCGCCGACTGGTTGGAAAAGGCCGGGATAACGGTCCCCCGCAAACCCGACGACACGCCGGACTGCACACTGGAAATCGCCCCCAGCTTCGCCCTGACGGCAGATGACGTCAAACCCAAAACCGACGAAATCCCGGAACTAACCCCCGGCTGCATAATCTACCTCGAATAATGACACTCAATTTAGACTGACGTTCCCGGCTCTGATTTTTGTGCCGGCAGGATGCCGGCGGTACAGATTGGGTTCGATTGGGTTCGTTTTAATTACAGATTTCAGACTTCAGATTTCAGTAAACAATTGTGGAGAAATCGCTTACGGCGGTTTTGCAAATTAGAAAATTGGGTTCGTTTGTCATAAAAAGGTGTGTTGAAAATGCTAACTTTCCTGTGAATTGACACTTTGGGCGCATTTTGCGGACGATATTCGCATGGCTTCCGCCCTCGCTGAAGCTACGGCGGACAGGTGCGCCATGGCGTTTCTATTACTCCTTCTGATTGTCAAAGATCCTATTTTTTCAATTTATCCGTCTTCGCCAAAACTACAGCTGACAGTCCCTCCGTATTACGGGTGAACATGCGTGTAAGGTGCGAAAAATCGCATTGTAGATATGGTTTTCCAGTACTAAGGCAATAGGCAGTAGGCAGTTATAAAAATTTGAAATTTTTGGGAATAGCAAGATAGTACATGCAGAATTTGTGCTATGTGGCTTTTGAAAATCCAAATAGTCCTATTCTGCAGTTTTGAATTTTTAGTTCTTAGTTTTGAGTTGTGAAAGTCCACCGGGTGGTTGGGTTGATTAAACAGGTTCAGGGAAATTCAACCCCGATGGGGTTCGGGGGGGGTGTGCGATCCTATTCCACGGGTTCCGGCCTTCGGCCTGCACCCGCGGCTATTCTTATTAAAATCCCTACGGGATTTTATGATTTACGATTTTGAATGCAACGGATATAATATTGTGACATCTTAGAAGAAGGAATGAGGGAGATTTCCATTTCAGACAGCATTTGAGGCTTTGGAAAAAGGAGATAGCATAAAAAATGAGCAAAATTGAAAATAATATTCAAAAAGTACATGTTGTCAATTTTCCCGAAAAGGATAAATGGGACAAGTTGCAAATAATTGTGACAATTATATCTCTACTACTTGCAACTGTATCCACATGGTTATACATACACGAAATTAAAAAGTGTCCAGATTTATATGTCTCAGTTTTTTCACCTACGCCTACATTAGGCAAAGTAATTTTTGAATTTGGTGATAATGCTCTATCCAATCCATTAGAATTTGATGTTTCTTTACAAAACAAAGGTGATAAAAAGTCTGAATCACTTACAAAGTTCACTTTGATGTTTGACAGAAAAGTAGAAGTTTCATTAAAATCGCAGGGGCTTTGGGAAGAAGATAAAGAGTCACAGGATTTCAAAACATTTCATTATCTAAAAGAAGATTTAGGTATTAATTCAGATACCAGCAGACGTATCGGCAAATTTGATTTATGCATCCCCAAGCAAGCAAAACCATTATTGTTTGCTATGTTTATAATCGAGGGTGATTTCAAAAGAAAAATGGGATTGATCTATTATGATTACTTGAATGAAAAATATAATGTTGTTCAATACACCGATCCTCATCGAGCAACTGAAGTATGGAACAAACATTTAAATCAATAAAAATTGTTCTAAGAGGAATCTTCTTTAAAAGAATTACTTGGCTCAAATTGGATATCAAAAGCCTATATGGCTTTTGATATGAATAGCCACGGGTGGAGGCCCGAAGGGGCGGAACCCGTGGGAAAAGGGGCAACAGCAGTATTTGACCCTGTAAGGGGTCAAATAAAGGAGGCGTTATGGCAACCTATACACAGGTTCTTTACCACCTTGTTTACGGGACGAAAAACCATCGAGGCACGCTGGACCTTGAGCAACATGATGAAGTGTGCCGCTATATTGTCGGAATTCTGAGAAACAAGAACTGTTTCGTTTATAAAGTCGGGGGATACATTGACCATTTGCATATATTAACGTCTTTACATTCTTCGCTGGCTCTGGCAAACGTCATCAAAGATATTAAACTGGCAACGTCTGACTGGATTAAAAAGGAAAAGAAACTTTCCATTTTTGACGGCTGGCAGGATGGTTACGGGGCGTTTACCTGCTCATGGAAGGATAAAGAACGAGTTATCAACTATATTGCCAATCAGCATGAGCATCACCGGCATAAAACGTTTCGTGAAGAATATATTGAAATGTTGAAAAGGAGCGGTGTTGAATTTGATGAGAAATATCTGTGTTGATTATTCAACCCCTTTGGGGTTGGGGGTGTTTGTTGGATGTTTTCCCCGGGTTGCGCTGGCGCTTACCCGGGGCTATTGGTATTTAACCCCGTTGGGGTTGATGGGGATGTTGTGGGATGTTTTCCCCGGGTTGCGCTGGCGCTTACCCGGGGCTATTGTTATTTAAGCCCTTCGGGCTTTAGGGGGTCTTTTACATATTCACCGGAACAACAAAAAGTGGTGATTTTATTCTTTTTTGTTTGGCGTTGACGGGGGGGAGGAAATTGGATATTTTAAATTGTAGATCGTATATTGGTGAATGACCATTTTGAAAGGCAAGCAAGGCAGATATGAAAGTATTAGTGATTAACGCGGGGAGTTCCTCGATTAAATATCAGTTGTTTGATATGCCGGGGCGGGTGATTCTGGCCAAGGGCATGGTTGAGCGCATCGGTTCGCCGGATGCCCAACTGGTACACACCGCCGGCGGCAATAAACACGTCGCCCAGGTCGAAGCGGGTGACCACGACGCGGGCATGGACGTCATCCTGACAACACTGACGGATGCAAAAATCGGTGTGGTCAAAGACATCAGCGAAATCGGAGCCGTCGGCCATCGCGTCGTTCACGGCGGCGAGGAATTTACCGGTTCGGTCGCCATCAACGACCATGTCTTAAAATCCATCGAACGGTTTGCCGACCTTGCCCCCCTGCATAATCCGCCAAACTTAACCGGCATCCGTGCGGCAATGCATT
>JADHXS010000084.1 GCA_016782835.1 Phycisphaerae bacterium
ATAACATAAAAGTTATTGCTTTGCATGGCCATACATCAACGACCGACCGCAACCAATGGTGCTTTGAGATCATCACGAAAACACTCTGCCGGATTGCGGAAAATTATTTTCCCGACACCGTTGAAATGATCAATGTCGGCGGCGGTTTTTTCGGCCGCATGCACCCGGATATGCCGTTCAAAGACGTGCCGATGTTTGATGAGTACGCGGCGGTTATTTGTGGCGTCCTCAATGAAAATGCATGGGCCAAACAGGCTCATCCGACGCTGGTCATCGAACCAGGCGTGGCGATGGTTGCTGACAGTTTAAGCTTCATCACAAAAGTGGTCAGCGTTAAAACAGTTCGCGGGAAGGTGTTTGTGACGGTTGACGGCAGTGCTTTCCATGTCAAACCGACTTTCCACAGTCTCAATCTGCCGTATCAGATTATTACAAAAAATGATGGACAACCAGCAGGGAACTATGATGTTGTCGGTTCGACCTGTATGGAAAAAGATATCTTGCTGAAAGACATCACGGCACCATTGCCTGAGCCGGGTGATCATATCAAAATCGACAACGTCGGCGCTTATACGGTTGTGATGAGTCCGTCATTCATCAACCCCGCCCCGGCGATTGTCGCCGACGAAGGCGGAATCTGTAAGCAGATTCGCAAAAAACAAACCCTCGATGAGATTTTCAGCAATTATATTTTTTAGCTGCCAGCGGTTAGCTTCCAGCCGCCAGCGAAAAATGAGATATGAACCACGAACGACACGAATGAACACGAACAGGTTTTAAGACACAGATTAACACAGACTTACACTGATTTTATCATGGAATGACACAGAAAAATAAAGCCACAGAGGAACGGCACAGAGAGGAAATCGCCGCAACTTTCGGTTGCTTTTCTGCTCATAGCTGGTCGGGATGCTCGATGTAAATATCTGTGCTCCCATCCAACTCTGAGCGACCCGGCTGGTTGCCGGGGGGATTTCGAGGAGAAAAGACGGAACTACAAAAAAATGGGTTTTAAACTTCCGGCTTTCAGCGGTCGGTAAATAAAAAATGAAACTTAAAAGTCCTATTGTTGGTTCCAGCATCCGTCTTCGTTCCATGACGACAACTGACCTGCCCCTCAAGGTTGCATGGTACAATGATCCTGAGATTCGCAGGATGCTGATTGTGAATGAGATTTTCGAATTAGGAAAAACCATCGAATGGTTCGAGGCGATTAAAGATTCCCAATCCCGTCTGGATTTAATGATTGAATCTGATTCGTCAAGGCCCATCGGGCAGATCAGTTTGGTCAATATTGACCATCAACACAAAACAGCTGAAATCATCCTGGTCATTGGCGACAAGGATTACTGGGGTAAAGGGGTGATGTTCGAAGCCGAAAGTCTGCTGATTCAATGGGCATTTGAAAAAAGGGGTATCGAAAAGGTATGGGCACAAACCCGGTCCGAAAACGTTGCCAGCCTGATTACGATGAAGAAGCTTGGTTTTAAGATTCAGGGTTCCCTCGGAAAAGAAAAAATTCTTGCTGGCCAACGTTTCGATATCATTCATCTGGACCTGTTGCCCCAGGACTTCAAACCTGCTAATTGCACAAAATGTCCGTGAACGAACAAATTATAGAACATTGCCGAAAGCTGGTCTCCGACTCCGATTATCGGAAGACCTATCTTCTTGGACTTAAGGATAAATACCGGGGGCTCACTGGCTATTTTTCAAACTATATCCCCGAAGAGATCATCGCGGCCGCCGGTTTTCATCCGTTGCGAATCATTGGTTCATTGAATACCTCCGGCCCTCATCTGCAAACATTGTTCAATCCAGCCTGCTCATTTGTTCAGGATGTCTATGCCGCGGCTTGTTCAGGCGAATTCTCTTATCTTGATCATATTATTTTTCCCAATTCATGCGATTCATTAAAACTGCTCTACCAGATGTGGGAGTCTGAAGTCAAAGAGCCGTCTGCTTATACATTGCTCCACCCGATTAATACGGATGGCGGTTCAATTGAATATTTTGCAGCACAGATTAAGGTGTTTGCCGAAGAGCTTCATCGCAATTCGGGAGCCGACTTTTCGCAGGAAGAGCCGGCCAATGTGATTGATAAATACAATCGGATGCGCGGATTACTGAGACAGCTCTATGATATTCGTAAATCCAATAAAGCGTTCCTTGCCGGTTCAGATACCATTGCATTAATGACTGCGGGGCTGATAATGGATCGGGATGAGTATCATCAAATCCTGGAACAGGTAGTGCAGGAAGGCCGAAAGCAAAAGCCTCAACAGGATAAACTGTCAAAGAATATCATGTTAATCGGTCCGCTGATGGACAATATCCATTTCTTGGAGCAGATTGAAGAATCCGGAGCGACGATTGTTGATGATGATATTACCAATGGCACCCGCTATTTTGACCGCGATGTTCAAACACAGGGCGATTTATACGAAAATCTTGACCGGCGTTATATTCTCTCCGGCCCCAGCCCGACCTTATATACGGACCCGGAAACGGATGCTCGATTGTTTCAGGAAAAAGTAGCCGGGCCGAATCCCGATGGTATTATCTTTATCAATCAGAAATTCTGTGAGCCGCACGTTCACAACTATCTGGCAAAAGCCGAAGCCCTCAAACCAATGGGCATACCTATTCTGATGCTGGAAGTAGAACACAATCGCTGCGAAGCCAATGAACGAGAGTTGTTGCGAATCGAGTCATTTCTTGAGATGCTGGCGGTTGCTGAAAAGTGAAATTGGAATCCAGTAAAACCATCCTGACAAAGCTGTTCACGGAGTACTATCTGACCGGTACTCAGGCCAAAAAAGAGGGCAAGCCCATTGCCTTTATTACGGCCTTTGCGCCGGTTGAAATACTTCGGGCGATGGGTGTTTTTTGCATGTATCCGGAAAGCTACGCCGTGGTTTGTGCCGCTTCGAAGAAGGCTTCGGAGATGATTCATGCTTCACGTATGTCATCTTTCACACAGGACCTATGCTCCTATTCCCTGATAGATTTTGGCACGGAACATTACGAGAGACTGCCGTACGGCGGCTTACCCGATCCGGATATGCTGATTGCAACCAATAACCAGTGCGGGACAACCCTGCTGTGGTTTAAATTGTTGTCGAAGAAAAAAAATATTCCCTTGTTCATTATCGATTATCCCGCGGCGGCTGATGACCGGCCGGCTCTGCGGCAGTATATTCGTCGACAACATGAATCTCTGGTTGAATTTGTTCAGCAGCAGACCTCTAATCCGATTGATGATCAGATATTAAGCGAACAGATCGCAAATAGTAAAAAAACGTGCCAAACATGGAAAAACATCCATGAATTGAATAAACAGTCGCCCATTCGTTTGAGTGCCAATAAGCTGATTAATGCACTTTTTCCGATTGTTGCAGCCAAAGGAACAAAAAGTGCGTGTGATTATTATGAGGCACTGCTTCATGAAAATCAGCCGTCCCCGGAAAATGAATCAAAGGGTGCAACGCGGCTGCTTTGGCATGGCTATCCAATGTGGTTTCTCGCTAAGAAATTCCCGGGCTGTTTTGACACTGATTTTCAGATAGTGCTGGACGATTATACCCTCTGGTGGGATCTGGATTACAGCAGTGGAGCCGACCCGATGGAGGCGATGACGAAGGCATACAGCAGTACCTACCTCAATTGGCCGCTTAACCAAAAGCTCGATTGGGTTGAAAGCTTAGTTGATGAATACGCTATTGGAGGGGTTATCTGTCATGCCAACCGAAGCTGTCGCCGAGCATTGGCGGATATTGTTCCCCTTAGAAAGAGACTTTCGAAACGAAATATTCCGTCTATCATTGTCGAGTCGGACATGGCCAATCCGGATTTTTATTCAAAAGAGCAGGTCCGTCTGCGAATCGAGTCTTTCAGAGAGACATTGAGGGCTTCATGACATATATACTTGGCATCGATGCAGGTTCGTCGTATATTAAATTCGTGCTCATAGACGAGACGGGCGGCATTATAGGTAAAAGCATCGTTCCAAGAGGTGCCGAAATAGATGCATCTTGCCGCAAAAACTATGAGATTCTTTCAGAAACGCTGGAAATAGACCAAAAACAAATTGACGGCATCATCGCGACCGGTTACGGCAGAAAACAGGTCAGCTTTGCCGATGAAGTCATCACGGAAATAACGGCTCTCGCAATTGCCGGATACAGTATTACCCCGAATATTCGAATGATTATCGATATCGGCGGTCAGGACAGCAAAGTGGTCTCCCTGAATGAATCCGGAAAAGTGATTGATTTTGTAATGAACCAGAAATGTTCCGCCGGAACAGGTAAATTCCTCGAAGTGACATCCGCATCATTAGGGGTCAAGGTTGAGGACTTAGGCCCGTTATCGCTGAATGCGGATAAAGACCTGAGTTTATCATCAACGTGCACCGTGTTTGCCGAATCGGAAATTATCTCTTTCGTGGCCGCAGGACAGAAGAAGGAAAATATTATCAAGGCCCTGCATAATACAATATCCAGCCAGATACTCGGATTGTATTATCAAGCCAATGCCGATGACCAGGGGGAAATCCTGTTTGCCGGCGGGGTGGCTCTCAATGATGGAATGGTGACCCAGCTTTCAAGCAAGCTGAATCAACGGGTGCGGGTACCCGAAAACCCTCAGTTTATCTGCGCATTGGGAGCGGCTCTTTTCCTGAAAAACAAACAAATGAAAAAACCGGTGTAATTGATATGAAAGATTCTCTCGATAAAATAATTTCGGATGCACAACAGGCCTCAACCTGGCTTGCGTACCGCAAAGCGGTCCGGCAGATCAATGAGTTATCTGCATCTGACAAAACGACGCTTAAGTCAGGCATGAAAGTTGCTTTTGTCAGTTCCTTCACCATTGATCCGCTGGTCGATTTCACGACGGTTGAGGCAGCCGCATCTTCAATCGGGCTTGGAACCTATATCGCTCCTTTTGGTCAGGTCAGTCAGGAAACCCTGAACCCCCAAAGCGGGCTTTATGTCTTTATCCCGGACGTGACGGTATTGATTGCAGAGGCTGATAAATTGGCGGAAAAAGCGATTGATGCGGCAGATGAAATTATCGCACTTGCACAAAGTTTCCGGCAAAACACATCCGGTCTTCTTGTGGTTACGACTTTTATGGCGCCGCCGGACTGGCCTCTGCACCTTCTGCCATCGGAACGTCAGCTCGAATTAGACAAAGCCAATCAGCGGTTGCGGGAGACCTTTAAAGACGACCCGCGTGTGCAGATTTGTGACTTAGCGATGCTGGCGTCCTATTACGGCTATACCCACGCTCTCTCGCCCGAAATGATGGCCATGGCCCGTATGCCATTTGCCGAGAGTTTCCTGGTTCTGTTAGCCAAAAAGCTCGTTTCGCATTTTAAGGTTCACGCGGGACTGATTCGTAAATGCATCGTGCTGGACTGCGACAACACCCTCTGGGGCGGCATCATCGGCGAAGACGGCATGGACGGTATCGCACTGGGGCCGGATTGCCCGGGCCGCGAGTTTGTGGACTTCCAGAAAGCCATTCTCGAATTGTACGAGCAGGGCGTTATTTTAGCCATTAACAGCAAAAATAACGAGGCTGATATTCTGCAGGTACTGCGTGAGCATCCGCACATGGTGCTGAAAGAAGAACATTTCGCCGCGATTTGTGTCAACTGGAATCCGAAACCGGATAACATGAAAACCATCGCCGGCCAGGTCAATATCGGTTTGGACACTCTTGTTTTTGTCGATGACAATCCCGCCGAGCGGCAGATCATGAACCAGATGCTTCCCGAAATCGACGTGTTGGAGCTGCCGGCCAATCCGGCGCTGTATGCAAAAACACTTCGCGAAACGAATTTCTTTGCCAAAGCGTCTTTGACCGAAGAAGACAAAGGCCGCGGACAGATGTACGCTGCCCAGCGTCAGCGAAGCCGGCTTCAGCAGTCAACCGCAACGCTGGAAGATTACCTCAAATCGCTGGAAATGACCTGTTCCATTCGCCCGGCCGAAGAGAAAGACATTAAACGTGCCGCCCAATTGACCCAGCGCACGAATCAGTTCAACCTGACAACCCGCCGATATACCGAACCGGATATCCGGCACATGGTTGAAAGCCCGGATTGGGAAGTCTATGTGCTGGGATTGAAAGATAAATTCGGTGACAACGGGACAGTGGGTTTGGCGATGGTTGAAAAACAAAAAGACGTCTGGCAAATTGATACCTTCCTGATGAGTTGCCGTGTCATCGGTCGTCAGGCCGAAGATGCGTTTGTCGACCGCATCTGCCGCGATGCCGTCACCGCCGGCGCAACCGGACTGAAGGCCGAATACACCAAAACACAAAAAAATGCACTGGCCGCGGACTTCTGGGACAAAATGAACTTTAAGAAACAGGCTTCTGATGAAAAAAGGACGGACTATAAATTTTCTCTTATAGATTATGGCCCCAAAAAGTTCGAATATTTAAACATAGAAAGTTAATCGCAAAAAACAAAAATAAATCAGAACAAAAGCTGTGAGAATCTTTGTAATCTGTGGATTAAAAGAATGGACAATCAATGACAACGCATGAAAAACTCGAACAAATCTTCCACGACGCCTTCGGCGTCGAAAAACTGACGGACGATATGTCCATCGACACCGTCGAAGGCTGGGATTCCATGGCTCACGTCGCTCTCATCATGACCCTGCAGAAAGAATTCAACATCACCATATCTCCCCAGAAAGCCATCGAACTGACCGATGTGGCATCAATTAAACAGTTGCTTGGCACCTAAACCATCATTTATTTTGTGATGATTTCATGGCTCCCCGATGTCCTTTCATTTTCAGAAAGCCTTTCTTCCAAATGACAAAGGCGGAGATTAGAATGACAGCGACATAAGCAAAAAAGGCATACCGCGTTCGTATCTGGCTGATGGCCAGCCCGACAAACGCATAAAGTCCTGCAAGACCGTAGCAAATCGCGACGGTCTTTTTTAATGGGATTCCCCGATCCATCAACTGGTCATAAACATGCCCCCGGTCCGAAACAAAAAGGGGTTTTTTGTTTAGCTTCCGCCGCACCAATGCTGTTGCCGTATCTAAAATGGGTAATCCGAAAATCACAATGGATGCCATCCACCATCGCGGTACTTGCTCGGCAAACAGCATCATGATTGCTGCGATAAGAAATCCCAGCAGCATGCTTCCGGCATCTCCCATGAAAATTTTGGCCGGGTGCCGGTTGAACGGCAAAAAGCCCAACACACCTCCCACCAATCCTAGGCAGACAATCATCCGTACCGGATCGCCCGTCTCACTAAATCCCCACGTTGCCCGATGCACTGAAAGCAGCAGCAAGGCAATCGTGATAATCGCCGTAACCCCGCCGCACAACCCATCCAGTCCATCCAGCAAATTCAGTGAGTTTGTTGATCCCAGTACAAAGAAGATAACAATAGGAATACCAAGTGCGAGATTTATTTCCGGCGAAAGTGTGATTCCCATGTACCCAAACGAATAGTGTAGCGATGGTCGGATACCCACAAGCAAAAGGGCGATAGCCGCAACAATCTGGCCCAAAAACTTCTGCCAGGGCTTAATGTCAAAAATATCATCCACCAACCCCACAAAACAGGCGATTCCCGCCCCGGCTAAGATTCCCAGCAGCCACTTAAGGCTTTTGTCGAATACCTCAAAATCCTTGAGCAGTACGACTCCCGCTAAGATTCCTACTGTCAATCCCGCCAAGATTCCCACACCCCCCAAGTAGGCCACCGGCTCCTTATGCGTCTTTACAAAGGCATCCGGCTTGTCCACGATTCCCAGCTTGATAGCAATTTTCTTACACAGCCACGTTGACGCCAGTGCGACAATAAACGAACAGACCACCACCGGCCAGAATTGTAATGACCAGCTTAGCGGCCGCTCCGGACCGACAAATTCCCCAAAAATCATAACTTTTCAATCCTCCCGATTGGGTTTAAATCAGTTCATTATTCTATTGACATTCCTTCAAAAAGTCCATGAGTAATTATCAGCAAATATCTTTTGAAATTCACTTGCGAATTGTTATAATTTGGACGACAAAGAACATGGTTTTTGCTTATGAATATATTACTCTCTTCAGTTGGCAGACGAGGCTATCTCGTCAAGTATTTCAAGGCAGCCCTTGGCCCTGCCGGTCAGGTCTGGGGGGCCGATAACAGTTCCTGTTCGCCCGCATTTACCTATTGCGACGGCACGGCGATTGTCCCGGAGGTTAAAAAAGGCCATTATCCACAAGCGTTGTTGGAAATCTGCCGGAAGAATAAAATCGATATCGCGATTCCGCTGATCGATCCGGAATTAGAAGCATTGACTTCGCAGGTAAAGACCTTTTCAGAGGCGGGGGTGATGCTGTTGGTTTCGCCGGAAAAGACGGTTCAAATGGCGTCCGATAAATACCTTACATATCAATTTGCTGTTGCCAATGCGTTGCCAGCACCGCAAACTTTCATCAATATCGCCGAAGCCCTGGACCAATTGACGGTTGGCGCTCTAACTTGGCCGGTGATGGTCAAGCCCCGCAAAGGCAGCGCCTCGGTTAATATTACCACCTGCTATGATAAGCTCCAGCTCGAAGCGGCCTTTGAGTCCACGCCGGAGCCGATGATTCAGGAAATTATCAAGGGAACCGAATACGGTTATGACTTATTTGGTGACCGGCAATTTAGTCCGATAAGCGTCTATTGCAAAAAGAAGCTGGCGATGCGTGCGGGCGAAACGGACAAAGCCGTCAGTACGAATGAGCCGACCTTAATTGAGTTTGGCCGCAAACTGCTGTCCTGCATGGAATTGGTCGGGCCAGCGGATGTCGATGTCGTCGTTGACAAAGACGGCCCCAAGCTGCTGGAAATCAACCCACGGTTTGGCGGGGGCTATCCCTGTTCTCACTTGGCGGGGGCGGATTTCTGTCGAAAGATTATTGCCATGCGAAACGGTCAGACATTGACACCGGATATTGGTTCGTGTCCGGAAGGCGTCTGTATGTTCAAGCAGGATGAGATTATCTGCCCCGACTGGGACATCTTGTCATAAGACTACATACCTGCCAGGTGCCATACCACCACGCCCAGTACACTCAACACCAGCAACAGCAGAAAAAGCAATTTAACCAAAATCGGCAAAAGGCGGTTGTCGTTCCGCTGGAAGGCCAACAGACCTGCTCCTGTGGATTGATTTTGCGGGATGGGGATGGGTTTGGCAGCGGCGCTGTTGGGGGCGACTTTACGAATGACCTTATAAATAGTACGGATGAAACAATATACAAATAAAGAGCCCACCCAACCCGTCAGCCAGATAGTGGAAAAGCCCGCAACCGCTCCCAGAAGACCGCTTACCCCGCAAATACCCCAAAATCCCCAGCGGGGAATCCGCAGCCAGAAGCTTTGTTGGGTGTCTATCGCTTCGGGCTGTTCGGCCTGCATCTGTTCCTGCATCTGCTTGATGATTGTCTGGTCAACAACCAATTCTCCCGGAACACCCTTCGGAGAACTCAGTTTGGCCAGAGCCGCATGGGTCTGCTGATATTCGCTGTATTGCCGGTTTTGTTCATACGCCCGCCCAGACAAATGGACTATCGCAAACACACCGAGGCAGGCTCCCAAAAGCGACCCCAGCAGAGCCAGATGATGAATCATTTCTTTATCTTCACGTCGAATAGACATAGACATATTCTCGCTAAACACTTCTCTGTAAAATATAACAAATGATGGGTTTGTTTGGGTTCGTTTTTTTGTCAGTGAACAGTCAGCAGTGAAGAGTAAGTAGTTATGGATAAATCGCTTATGGTGATTTTGCAAATTCGGAAATTGGGTTCGTTTGTCAAAAAAAGGTGTCCACCGATTGCACGGATTTCGCAGATTTTAGACAAAGAATAGCCACAGATGGCACAGAGAACTCAGAGGTTTTAGGTCAAAAATAACCACAGAATGCACTGATATTTAGGCAATAGGCAGAAGAATTTGGATGGCTTGTTTTTAGCCGGTCGACGCGGGGCGTTCGCACTCTATTGAAATTGTCAAAATATCATCTATTCAATTGCAGTTTGTATTATCGCAGAAGTTAGATGGATGTCAAACAAAAATAATAATTCAAGGGTCAAAATATGAGACAGAAGGGGGTGGGCGAGTTAACTTTCTTTTATTTGTTGTAAGGCGTTTTCGAGTGATTTTCTGATGGATAACTTTTCAGCCCATTGCCGCATATAGGAGATGTCTATTCCATCGCCCTGTGTTTTCAGCACGCCAAGTATGTCATTCCATTGCTTTTCGGAAACGGCCCCACCGTCTTTGTGCCATTGGAGCTTTAAAAGCACAATGTCTTCCGGCGAAACAAGCTCAAATTCTTTGTTCAGGGATTCATCCAAAAGCAGTTTTCTACGCCGGGAAAGAATCTGTCTGTGGAAGGGCATATCCCGGCAGATAAAAACATCAATCTTAAAAGCTGTGTCGAG
>JADHXS010000085.1 GCA_016782835.1 Phycisphaerae bacterium
GAGATTACCAGCCAGAACCACGGTTTCTGTGCGGACCTGGAATCGTTTAAGGGGTTGGGTGTGGAATCGACGCATTTGAATCTCAATGACCATACCAGCGAAGGCATCCGGTCGAAAAAGTATAAGGCGTTTTCCGTGCAGTATCATCCGGAAGCCTCGCCGGGACCGCATGATTCCCAGTATCTGTTCAAACAGTTTATTGACTTGATGAGCGAGAAATAGTATCGTCGGATATTTTTCTTAAATGCGTTAAGATAAAACTTGTGAAGGAGACGAAACAGTAAGCCTTCATAGAAATTTTAAAAAAAGTTCAAAAAATGCAAAGAAAAAAGCAGCGCGCCGATTCAGGACTGGTTATATCATGAGTTATGACCAACAAGGACATCATCATCGAACGGCTGATGGAGCGGAATCAATGGCTCACAGAGCAAAATAGGCAATTACAGCAAAAAGTACAGCAGCCTGAAGAAAAGCTCGCTCAACTTGAGCGAAACTCGTCTAACTCCTCCAGGCCGCCGTCAAGCGAGATTGTCAATCCAAAGCCGCCAGTCAAAAGAGATTCGTAAAGAAGGGTTGTTTACTTCGCCGATGACCGCTTTTGTCGGCTGCCTCAAGGCTCGCTGCCATATGAGCTATTCAACGGTTGCCGGGTTATTCAATGACATTCCGGAAGGTAAGAGTAATTGTCGCTGATCCATCATCTCTCAAGCGGATCTTTAGCGAATTACACGGCAGCCGAAAAAAGCTTTTTTCCCTGAATCGTGCAGTCAGATAAGGTGGTTTTTGGTTGCCGGTCTCTGTATTGTGAGGGTGAGATGCCGATTTTCTTCTTGAACACGGTTGCAAAATACTGACTTGATTCAAAGCCGCAGGTCATTGCAATGTCCAGAATATTCATATGATGATTTTCAATCAGCAGTTTTTTTGCTTTCTCGATACGGCAGTGATTTAAATATTCCGCAGCCGTCATATTTGTGATGCGTTTGCAGTAGTGGGCAAAGCGGCTGCGACCCAGATTGCAGTGTTTGGCCATGCTTTCGAGTGTCCAGGGGTAGTCTGCATGGTTGTTCAACCCGGCCAAGAACATTTCAACGCTGCGGTGCGTACTGCTGAGGCGGGCATTGAGTTTAATATTTTTCGCTTGAAGCATCTCGTAGACTTCCAGAGACAGTTCGTTGATGTACAACTGAAGCCGGGTTTGGATTGCTTCAGGGTGGTGAGTTTTTACGATGTATTCGGCAATCTTTTCGAAACACTTTTCGATTTGTTTATTTCCCTGCCAGACGACCTGTTCATTGTGGCTTAACAATTGGGTGATTTTTTGAAGGTCATGGGAGGCAAAGTTAATCCATGAAGGCCATTTCCATGGATCGTTAGGGCGTCGAACATTGACGTCTAAAATCAGCCAATGCATCCGACTGGCAGAAATCAAAGGATTGCCTACCTGGTGGGGCTGCCAGGGACGCGTGATGGTTAAATCACCTGCTTTGAGTTTGTAGGGGACGCCTTCAACGATAAAATCAAGCTTGCCACGAGTGAGATAGCCGAATTCGATGCCCTCATTGCGATGTGTGGGCAAGCCCCACGACTGGTCTTTATTGGCATCCCAAACACATGCCACGCAGAGTTCAGGGAGCATTTTAGGGGGCATCTTTACGCCGGGATAGCATCCATGAGCATAAGCGGAGTGCAGCAATTCGCCGCGGGCTTTAGCCGCTTTGAGATTTTCGCAGGTATCCGCTTTGTGGGTGCCGTCGACATCGTAAAAAATAGCGGGTTGTAATTTGCTTATTTTTTTCATTGTTGGTTTTGTGCAAAATCTACCAATGGTTAATTTTAGTAGATATTTTAATCGGTTTACCCTATGATTCCAAACGAAATCTTTGAAAATGTTTTAGAAGTTCTTACAGCGACCAAGAAATAACGTGTTTTCGAATCAAATGTTGCCTTGGAAATGTCTGGAAAAGGGGTTTTCCTTGTTTACATCATTCGGTTGCGATAGGATACTTGTTCCTTACGGATGGTTTTTGAGGATGAAAGAAACGGAAATTCAACATTTCATTTCGCGAAAGGGACCAGCATGAATTTTGGCAGGACTTTGAAAATGGGAATGGTCGGCGGCGGTCCGGGGGCATTTATTGGAGAAGTGCATCGTAAAGCGGCCCGGATGGACGGTCAAGTTGAATTTGTCGGGGGTGCTTTTGACATCAATCCGCGTAAATCCAAGCAAATGGGGAAAGAGCTGAATCTCAATCCGAAGCGGGTCTATAAAGATTACAAAGAGATGATTGTAAAAGAGCTTCAGTTGCCGGATGGGGAACGGATGGATTTCGTGACGGTTTGTACGCCGAACAACTGGCATTTTTCGATTGCAAAAGACCTTTTGGATGTGGGTTTTCATGTCATGTGCGAAAAGCCGATGACACTAACGACAAAGGAAGCTCGAGAATTGGTCAAAATCGTCAAAAAAACACGCCGTGTGTTTGGCCTGATGCATAATTATACCGGTTATCCGATGGTCAAACTGGCCAGGGATATGGTCAATAATGGTGAGATTGGCAAAGTCCGTAAAATTGTCGTTCAATACCCGCAGGGATGGCTGGCCACAGCATTGGAAAAGACGGGTCAACAGCAGGCCTCATGGCGTACCGACCCCAAACAAAGCGGCGCTTCCGGTTGCGGCGGTGATATTGGAACACATGCTGAAAATCTGGCTGAGTACATTACCGGTTTGAAGATGACCCATCTATGTGCGGAACTGACGGCCTTTGTCAAAGGACGCAAACTGGACGACGATGCCAATTGTCTTGTCAAGTATAACAACGGTGCTCGCGGAGTACTTCATGCCAGCCAGGTTTCCGTTGGAGAGGAAAACAATCTGGCGATTTGGGTTTATGGGGAAAAGGGTGGTTTGGAATGGCACCAGGAGCATCCGAATTATCTCTCCGTCAAACCGATTGGACAGCCGACACAGGTCTGGAAACGCGGCAATGATTATGTCACTTCTTACAGCCAGGCGGCCGGTCGCGCAACGAGACTGCCGTCCGGGCACCCGGAAGCGTTCTTCGAGGCGATGGCGAATATTTACCTTAACTTTACGGATACGGTAAAGGCTCGAATGATGCGTGTCAAGCCGGATTCGTTGGTGTTGGATTTTCCGGATGTGCATGACGGGCTTCGGGGTATGCTGTTCCTCGAAACACTTGTTACCAGCGCAAAAAGTAAACAGAAGTGGACAAAATTTAAGAAGTAAATCCGAAGTAAAAAGGAGAACGACAAATGACACGACCTGTTACGATATTTACCGGCCAATGGGCGGATTTAAAACTGGAAGAATTGGCCCAAAAAATGGCTGAAATTGGTTATGATGGATTGGAACTGGCCTGCTGGGGAGACCACATGGACGTTTTTAAGGCTTCCGAGGATTTGGATTATTGTAAGCGGCAGAAAGCAATTTTAGACAAGTACAACCTTAAATTATTTGCCATCAGTAATCATCTGGCTGGGCAACTTGTCTGTGATTTGAACAACGACAGCCGCTCCGATATGTTTGCACCGGCCGATTGTGCCGGCGATGCCGAAAAGAAGCGTGTCTGGGCGGTTGAGGCAATGAAGGCAACGGCCAAAGCTGCTAAGAATTTAGGTGTCAAGGTTGTTAATGGTTTTACAGGCTCAAGTATCTGGCATTTGCTTTACAGTTTTCCACCGGTTAGCGATCAGATGATTGAAGATGGATTTAGCTACTTTGCCGAAATGTGGAATCCGATTTTGGATGTCTTTGATGAGTGCGGCGTCAGGTTTGCTCTGGAGGTTCATCCCACAGAAATCGCGTTTGATATCGTTACTGCCAGGAGGGCTTTGGAGGCGATCGAATATCGTGAAGCATTCGGTTTCAATTTTGACCCAAGCCATTTGCACTGGCAGATGGTGGACCCGGTACGGTTTCTGAAAGAGTTTTCTGATTGTATTTACCATGTTCATATGAAAGATGCGGCCTTACAACTTGATGGTTACAATGGTATTCTTGCTTCCCATTTGAATTTTGGCAATCCCCAACGCGGCTGGGATTTCAGGTCGCTGGGACATGGCGGTGTTGATTTTGAGGAGATCATCCGGACTTTGAACCAGATTGGCTATACAGGGCCACTGTCAGTCGAGTGGGAAGACTGCGGCATGGATCGTATGCATGGTGCCGCTGAGGCTTGTGAATTTGTGAAGTCGGTGGATTTTGCACCGTCGAATATTCAGTTTGATGATGCATTTGACAAGTAAATGTTACAAAAATCCCAATGAAAATCTGATGTTACTGAAATAAACTGGTTGTTTGTGGGGTTCTTGACTATAAAACCAGGCGATTGAGCGAAATGGTTCCAGGAGTTTATTTATGAAAAAAGTAGTCAATAGGCGAGCGTTTTTGGAAAAAACAGCAGCGATAACTGCTGGTATGGTTGGATTCCCCTATATCATTCGATCGTCTGCATTGGGTAAGGCGGGCACCATCGCTCCCAGTAACCGTTTTACGGCGGCTCAGATTGGTTGTGGTTCAATGGGCAGCGGTGATTTGCAGTCGTTAATGGGTCTTGGGTCGGAAATTCAGGTGGTGGCTGTCTGTGACCCGGATGACGGGCACAGCGGTGACAACAAGCGACGAGTCGATGAAAAATACGGCAATTCAGATTGCCGGACCTATCGGGATTATCGTGAGCTGCTGGATAATCATGATTTAGACATTGTCAGTACGGCCACGCCGGACCACTGGCACGCGGCTGTTTCGCTTGCTTGTATCCATAAAGGAATTGATATGTATGGTCAAAAGCCCTTGGCGCGGACGATTAAAGAGGGGCGGGCAATCTGTGATGCGGTGAAACGTTATGGTACGATATGGCAGACGGGCAGTTGGCAACGGTCGGTACAAAATTTTCATCATGCGGCGGAATTGGTTCGTAACGGACGTATCGGAAAAGTCAAATATGTCGAAGTCGGTCTGCCGGACGGTAATCGACGAGGTCCTGATGCGAAGCTTCTTTCCGTGCCGGATACGTTCAATTATGAAATGTGGCTGGGACCGGCCCCTTGGCGTCCCTTTCAGGATTTCGGCAGGCAAGGGGTCCACTGGGACTGGCGGTGGATCATGGATTATTCCGGCGGTCAATTGACTGACTGGGCGGGACATCACATTGATATTGCTCACTGGGGGCTTGGTCTTGATTATAGCGGGCCTGTTGAAATCGAAGGAAAGATGGAGTGTCCGGAGGCCGGAATTTACGATGTGCCGTACGCCTACGATTTTTTATGTACGTATGCGAATGGAATCAAAATCCGTGTTGCGAACCGATCAAAATTACCACATGGACAAGGTTCCTGCTGGTATGGCGACAACGGCTGGATGCATGTCAGTCGGGGCGGGCTGAGTGCTTCCGATCCAAAGCTTCTTCGTGAGAAGATCGGAGCCAATGAAATTCAGCTTTATAAAAGTGATAACCATTTCCGGAATTTCCTCGATTGCGTAAAAACCCGTCAGAAAACGATAACACCTGCGGAAGTCGCACATCGTTCCATCAGTGTAGGGCTTCTGGGAGAAATCGCGATGTTGACCGGGAGAAAATTAAGGTGGGACCCTGATGAAGAACACTTTATTGGAGATGATAATGCCAACCGCTATTTAAAGCGTTCATATCGCAGTCCATGGCAATTGTGAATGAATAAAAAAAGTAACATTTTAGCCGAGTGTAAAAAAAACAGGAAACTGCCTTCGGCAGAGGCCGTTTTTACGCTGGATTCGGCGCCCCCGCCTTCGCGGGGGTGACATTCCTTCGCGGGAATGACAAGTCGTATGTGACACTTGGCTAAAGTATTACTAAAAAAACAATGAAATATGTCAACAAGGAAAAAAGAGATGACTATTCGACATAAACGAAATCCGGTGATATCTGTTATTTTATATATTCTTTTAGCAGCAAGTAGTGTCTTTGCTGTGACGGATCAGGAAGTTCAGAAGATACGAGAGGCAATGCCGGATAAGCCAATCGTTAAGCCTGTCAAACAGCGGACAATGCTGGTCTTTAGCTTATGTAAAGGGTACAAGCATAGCTCAATCCCGTATTGGGCCAAAGCGCTGGATATGATGAGTGAAAAAACCGGTGCTTTCAGAGTCGTTCACAGCGAGGATATGAATGTATTTACCCCCGAGTCGCTGAGAGGGTTCGATGTAATTTGCTTCAATAATACGACCCAACTGGTTCCTAATGAAAATCAGCAACAAGCGATTATGAACTTCATCAAGGGCGGTAAGGGGATCGTCGGTATCCATGCCGCAACAGATAATTTTTATGAATGGCCCGAAGGAATGGAGATGATGGGGGGAGTCTTCAAAGGCCATCCATGGGGGGGCGGCGGAACCTGGGCGGTCAAAATTGATGATCCCGACCATCCGCTCATGAAATCATTCAATGGACAGGGATTTAAGATTAAAGATGAGATTTACCGCACGGCGCCGCCGCTTTATAGCCGTGAAAAACAACGGGTGCTGATGAGCCTGGATATGTCCGATCCGACGACGAAAAATGTCAAAGGTGTTGAGCCTGATGATATGGATACCGGCATCAGTTGGGTCAAACCAGTCGGAAGCGGTCGCTTATTTTATTGTTCATTAGGTCATGATCATGCGGTTGCCTGGAACCGTGCGGTGTTGGAGCATTATCTGGCCGGTATCCAGTATGCCATGGGGGATTTGGATGTGGACGACAGTCCCGTCAAGCCGGGCTCAAAAAAATTAAGTGTTCCTGCTTTGGACAATCTGGTGCTTCAGCTTCGTGAATACGACTGGGATAAAAACCGTGCTGTTCCGATTCAACTCCAGAGCCTGATTCAATCGTATTATGGAAATGAAGAAGCTCTTAACATGATAGAAGGCATGCTGCTTGCAACCCTGAAGTCGGATGCAACCCTTGCTGCGAAGGATTTTGTTTGCAGGCAACTGGCGGTAATCGGAACCCAAAAGTCGGTCCCTGTTTTGTCAGGAATGCTGGCTGATCCCAAAACCTCAAATATGGCCCGTTATGCTTTAGAGAAGATACCGGGTGGTGCTGTGGAAGAAGTCTTGACGGAGGCTGCAAGAAATACCAACAATAAGGAAATTTTAATCGGTATTATATCGACACTCGGTGTTCGCAAAAGTGAAGGCGTCGTTTCTCTGGCTCGTGATGTGTTTTCGAATACGGCAAAGAATGATGAAGATACCCGTATTGTTCTTCTTTGGGCACTGGGGTCAGTGGGAACAGAAGAATCTGCTGTGGAATTACTTCGCATCAAGCCGAATTTAACCGGACGAGTCATGCAGCGATGGTCGGATGCTTCGCTAATGTGTGCGAATGCGTTGCTTGAGGCAGGTTCAAACCAGAAAGCGATCGACATCTACCAAAAGCTATATCAAAGTGAAACCCCGTCCGTTATCCGTGCAGCAGCATTAACGGGGTTAGCACAAACCGGGGCAGATAATGTTCCGACACTACTGCCAAAAGCCATCCAGGGAGAGGATTTGGCAGTGCGTACTGCGGCGATACGGTCTTTGGCGTATATTGAAAATAACTCGCTTCTCAATTCCATTGTGTCGGATGCTCCCGATCTGGCGGGAGCGGCCCAAATACAATTATTGACCGTGCTGTCTGAGAAATCTCGTGATATCGGCAGATCTTTCGCATTACAAATGATCGGCAGCGATCAGCCGTCCGTAAGAATTGCGGCTTATCAGGCTCTTGCCAGAACCGGAGATGTGTCTGTCATCGAAATACTTGCGAATGCAGCGGGGCAGGCACAGGACCGCAATGAGCGCATTGCGGCACAGGAAGCATTATATCGAATTCCCGGCAAGGATATTGATGCAGCGATTCTGGAAAAGCTTGCTGCTGCAGCGGATCGGGAACTTGATGAAAAGGTTGTTGTCGAGTTGATCAATGCAACGGTAAACCGGCAGATTCAGGATGCACCGAAAGTTCTGTTTCAGACGGCGAAGAGTGATAACCGAAGGATTTCTTCTGAATCAATTGGAGCGATTCAATCTCTGGCCGGACCGGAATATGCCGAAGAATTGGTTGAACTGTTAATTTCGCGACCGGGAACAAACACGGAAAATGCACTGCTTGTCGTTGCTGAAAAAATTTCAAATCGCGATTTTCTTGCTGCAATGATTCTGGCTAAATATTCTGAAATCACGGACAACAAGGATGCACGGGCTTCCATGCTGCGTGTAATGGGGAAACTGGGTGGTAAGGATACGATTGGATTGATAAGGACCGAATATGCTTCCTCGAACGAAAAATTAAACGAGGCAGCATTTCGAGCGATGACGGACTGGCCGGGAGATGATTTTATCCGGGAAATGAAAACGATAGCACAATCTGATATAGATACGAAAACAAAAATATTAGCGTTTCGTGCCTATATTCGGATGTTAGAGGATTCCGCCGATAAGAATCGTCAACAGAAAGTCGATGAATTAATTGCGGCCTATTCTTTGGCCGAGCGGCCGGACGAACAGAAAATCGTAATTGGCGTTCTCGGCCATTACGGCGATACGCGGGCACTGAACTTTGTCAAAGACAAGCTTAATGACCCTGCTTTAAAAGCAGAGGCCCAAGTCAGTCTCCTGCAAATATGCGAAAAACTGCTTACACGAAATCCTTCGGCGGTCAAGCCTGTTTTGCAGAATCTTAAAGAAGATGCGGGTTCGAATGAATCTGTGAAAAAGAATGCTGAAGAACTGCTTCAAAAAATTGTTGATTTGGATGGATTTGTACTGGACTGGCAAGTTTCAGGGCCTTACATGGCAGAGGGGCAGAGCGGCGATGCTCTTTTTAATTTTGAGTTTGCTCCGGAGAAAGACTACAATAATGGTAAATGGAAAGATGCGCTGGAATTTTTTCCCCAAAATAATTCAGCGATATTTGACCTTAGCCGATTAGGAGAAGGTCCTGACAGGGTTGCTTATCTGAAGACAACATTATCTGTCGAAAAGGCGACGCCCGTTATCTTTGAGATTGGCAGTGATGACGGCGTCAAGGTCTGGGTCAACGGCAAACAGGTTCATACGAACAATACCACCCGGCCTTTAAGGGCCGGTCAGGATAAAGTTAGTGTAGGGCTTGAAAAAGGTCAAAATCAGGTATTGGTAAAAGTGGTGCAACAAGCCGGTGAATGGGCCTTTTGCATGAAAATTTCCGATGCGGACGGCAATCCCGTTTCATCGCTTGATGTTGATGCCGGAAATTAGGATTATTCAATAAAGGGAAGGAAATACATATGAAAAGGGTAGTCTTCCAAAGCATTTTTATTATAGGCATTCTTGCAGTTATCTCATGTGTGGCAGAGCAATCGTCCCAATGGGCCGTTCATGATGAGTCATGTCCGGTTCCACCGGTTGTTACCCCGGCTCAGACCGACAATGAACCGCCGTCCGATGCGATCGTACTGTTTGACGGAACTGACCTTTCGGCATGGAAAAGTTGTAAGAATGCCAGTGATGCTAAATGGAAAGTGCAGGATGGTTTCATGGAGGTTGTGCCTAAAACCGGTGATATAGAAACCCGCCGGTCTTTTGGCTCCTGTCAACTGCATATTGAATGGCGTACCCCGGATGAAGTGAAAGGAAAGGGTCAGGGACGCGGCAACAGCGGCGTATTTCTGATGGGTAAATATGAGGTACAGGTACTGGATTCCTACGATAATATCACCTATGCCGATGGTCAGGCGGGAGCCATCTACGGACAAAGTCCACCGCTGGTCAATGTCTGCAGGAAACCCGGCCGGTGGCAAGCCTATGACATTATTTTTTCATGCACCTGTGTTTAAGGGCGAAGAGGTGATTAAACCGGCTACGATTACGGTTTTACAGAATGGCGTATTGGTACAAGACCATTGGGAAATCAAGGGTTCGACTTTTCACAAAATTCCGGCCCATTATGAACCCCATTCAGAAAAAATGCCATTGAAACTACAGGATCATGGTAATCCAATGCGATTCCGAAACGTCTGGATTCGCCCGTTAGAGGATTAATTATTATTTAATCCCGGATTTCCCATACGAAGTCGTGCAAAAATTTGAAATTTTGATAGTATAGGGCTTGTGGATGCTGTTTAAGACTGTTTTGCTGTTCTGATCTGGAGACCCTGATGGGTGAAAGCAAAAAGGATGCTTTGCGAATCAATTTTGATCGAAAATTAAAGCT
>JADHXS010000086.1 GCA_016782835.1 Phycisphaerae bacterium
AATCCGCGAACAACCTGTCTCTGCTCTGTAGCTGCGACAACTGTTAATACATACACGATAGGCATCTCATTTGCGAAATGGTCGGAGGCGTAATTTAGAACCCGCCGAACCGGCGTGTCGGCACGGCCCATAATTTTTTCCATGCCGTAAGCAGCGCCTAAGAAATGACTTTTATTGATGCCTTCGGCACCGCCGGTTCCGACAAAGATATTTTTGTTGTAATTGGCCATTCCGGTGACTTCGTGCGGGACAACCTGCCCGATTGACAAAATTAGGTCAAAATCACCTTGTACAAGAAGTTTGTTGACTTGTGTGGGCCAGCTATAATTGATTTTGTCTTCGCTGACCTCTTGCAGATAATCGGCAGGGACCTCGCCAAGCGTGACCACATCATTTCGCCAATCGTGCACTCGAAAGAGTTCGGATGGAACATCGCCAAACATCCGCTTGATTTCAGCGGGAGTCATTGCGTAGTGGGTCCCCAATGCCGGTAGAATATCCGTCATTTTTGCCCCGTAGTATTGCCAGGCGAATTGCGCCAGCACTCCCGCCCGTGAATAAAACCGCGTAATATCCGGCGGAATTGCTAAAACTTTCTGCTTGCTGCCGAGCTTATCCAATGCATCACATAGGCCCGCGTTCAAGTCCGCTGCGGTCAGGTTTTCGTTTTCATTACCTCTTGCAAAGTAGATCATAGCGACCTCTTATCCTATTATGAAGGATTAAACACCACTGAAAGCGTTAAATCCGCCGTCAATCGGAATAACCGTGCCGGTAACAAATTTTGACGCATCACTGAGCAGCCATCGTACGGTGCCGCACAATTCCTCTGGGGCGCCAAAGCGTCCCATTGGCGTATGGTCAATAATTGTTTTACCGCGAGGCGTCAGTTCTCCGGTTTTTTCGTCCGTCAGCAAAAAACGGTTCTGGTCAGTCAAAAAGAATCCCGGTGCGATGGCGTTAACGCGGATGTCGGTTGAATAGTTTTGGCACATATGAACTGCTAACCATTCGGTAAAGTTGCTGACCGCAGCTTTTGCGGCTGAATAGGTTCCGACTTTTGTTAATGCACAGAATGCGCTCATGCTGGAGACATTCAAAATGTTTCCTTGTTTCTGTTCGGCCATATATTTGCCGAAAACCTGTGACGGCAGGAGCGTCCCGATGAAATTTAAATCGAACACCCAGCGAATCGCCTCAGTTGGCATGTCAAAAAATGAAAGCTCGTCTGTTGCTGTTGCTTCCTTTTTATTTCCCCCGGCACCGTTAATCAGCACATCGATTCCGCCCATACTCTCCAAAGCACAATGAATGCCGCTCACAACTTCTTCTTTTTCCAAGACATTCATTCGCACAGGCAATGCAAATCCGCCGGCGGCTTCAATGTCTTTTGCCAGTTCATTGGCTCGAAACTCATCATAGTCCGCGATGCAAACTTTAGCGCCTTCGGCGGCTAAATCTTTAGCCAATGCTCCACATAGAACCCCAGCCCCTCCGGTGATGACAATACGCTTATCTTTAACGTCGAATAGGTTTTTCATCGTATTTACCTCTATTATTGTCAAACGGTTTCTTTTCTAATACCATAATATACTCATGATATGAGTTTAATTATAAAACTTTTATAAGGGGTTTCGCAAGTATTTTATTGAAATATCTCACAATATGAGATAAAATGCTCGCATGAGTACAAATGCTGTCGATTCAAAAACCGCTGGAGTCAGGAATGAAAGGCTTGTGATTGAGCTTCTACGATCCGAAGGGGGGCTTTCACAGGCCGAAATCTGTGAGAATATAGGGCTTGGGAGCTCTACAATTAGTTATATTGTTGGCCGGCTCCGCGAAAAAAGCCTGATTGTCGAACGTCCCGGCCAAAGCAGCAAGCGAGGGGCCAAGCCGATACTGATCGATATTAACCCAGCCGGACAGTTTATCGTTGGCACAGAGATAAATCCAAGTTACATCTTGACAGGGTTGTTTGACTTCAGAAGTGAACTGGTTGACCAGATCAAGGTTTCGCTGGATTCGGGCCACTCAGTCGAGAATGTCGTTCATCTACTGGAAGTGAACATCAAGGGCTTATTGAGTAAAAATGATATATCGCAGGATAAACTCACGGGTGTTGGTATGACACTTAGCGGCTCAATTTCTTCAAAGGGCGTTGTTCAGCTTTCCAGTCCGATGGGATGGAAAAATGTGCCCTTGAAAGAATTGTTGCGTCAAAAATTTGACTGTTCGGTTAATATTTATACAACAAAAGTCCGCTTACTGGCAGAGATGAATACCCAACCGGTGTTGTCGTCCAAAAATATTGTTTATCTCAATGTTGGCAATGGTGTTGGTACAACGGTGATTATTGACGGTAGGCTGATTCATGGTTCGACCAACCGATGTGGGGAATTGGGACATATTGTGATTGATTCAAACGGTCCGGTTTGTGGATGTGGACGGCGAGGCTGTCTTGAGGCCCATATTTCCGGCCCGGCGATTGCAAAAAAAATTAAGGAGGATTTGGCTGCCGGAACATCGTCTATTCTGTCTGAATCATTAACGGAACAGGATGCGTCCGAAGATACGGCGGAGAAATGGAAACAGGCGATTGCTGACAGTGATGAATATGCGATTCGTCTTTGCGAGTTTGTTGCCGACAAGTTAAGCCGGGCAGCGGCCATTGCGATTAATCTTTATGACCCGGACATGTTTATTCTGGCCGGATATATCAGCATGGTGTGCAGCGAATATTTCATAGAGCGTATCAAGAACCGGTTTGAAACCGATGTGTACGATGAGCCGTCCAGAAATATTGAGGTGATAACTGCCCGATCCGGCCAACAGGCCCTTATTCGAGGCGTGGCCGTCGCAGTTTTACAGGAACAACTTAAATTGGAATAACATCACTATCAGGAGGCCTAATGAAACTACAAAAATATTCGTTTGGTGTCGGTGACAGATTTGGGCATCAGGGCGAGGCCCAACTTCAGGCAATCATGAAAGCTAAAGCTCAGGGCGTTAATATCGCTCCGGTCTGGAATAAATCCCACCGGGAACATTCCATCATCGGTACAACGCCGGCTGATGTCCGCAAGGAAGCCGATCGAGCGGTTGAAGACTTGGCATGGAACGATTCTTATTATGTTGATGCGGATCATATCAACATGAACAACGTTGACGAATTTATTGAGTGTAGTGACTTTTTTACGCTCGATGTTGCGGACTATATTGGCAAGGAAGCCAGAGATGAGGAATTAAAGCAATTTGCGGATGTTGCTTTGAAATATGCCGGTACGCTTAGAGCCTATCCGAATAACCCTGAACAACGAAACGTAATGACGGCACAGACAAAATGAAGCGAAGCCAAATAATTCCCAGGTTTCTTTTCCCGCCGCGTCAAGATGCGTCGAAACCGGTTCATCCAACTATGCGTTCTCTCTACCACCCAGCGACGAGCCTTAAACCCAGCTTCATGTTTAATGGCTTGTGCTTCTTCTCCACGAGATCGAATATGAGCAGTATAACCAAATTCTTTTATCAAATCTCTAACCTCACCGGAATCATAACCTTTATCAAGGCACATGCCCTGTTTTTTTCGGCGAGTCGGCTTGGGTCGTTTTACTGGAATACTTTTTATCGTCGCCTTCGTCATTTTCGAATCATGTCGATTCGCACCCGCAATCGCCAAGCCAATCGGCACACCCAAACCTTCGGTAAGCAAACTGCGTTTAACGCCTTTTTTGGCCCTGTCCGTAGGGTTTGGGCCGGTTTTTTCCCCCACCAAGCGGGGCCTTTGTCATGGCACCATCCATCGACTGCCATGACCAGTCAATCCCTTTTAGCTCATCATAATCTTCCAATGCCATTGCCCAGAGTTTCTGAAAAATCCCAACTTCTACCCAATCCTGAAATCGCGAATGTACCGTACTACTGGAACAAATGCCTGTTTCATTCAAAGCGTTCCACTGACAGCCGGTTCGCAATACAAAAAATATCCCATCCATCGCTTGGCGATCCGGGACTCTCGGTCTTCCGCCGCCAAAGCGATGAGTATTGGGGTGCTTTGGCAGTAATGGCTCGATTTTTTCCCATAACTCGTCTGAAATTTTATATCGGTTTTTTATTTTTCTTTTTTTCATCCCTGAATCCTTTCAAAGGCATCATTGCCTCTGAATATATCGGCTATTCAGAGGTTATTCGGATAGGCTCTAAATGGAACGTGGCGTGTTTATGACCCTATTCTTCGATTACAATTGAATATTTGAATGCCATCGCTTGACAGCCGGGACAATTTATTGTTCTGCGAAATGTCATGCCATTTTCATTTCTTTTATAAAGTCCCGCCGGCATAATCATCAAAACAATACATCTCGGCATCCTCTGTAATCCGTCAACAAAAGTGGGCGTAAATTTATGCCATTGTGATAGTAACAGGTGGGAGAATGCCAAATAAAGAAAAATCTCACTGCTTATATATTAAGCAGTTCAATGAAGTGCGGGCGAGAGGAGTCGAACCTCCACACCACTAGGGTACAAGAACCTAAATCTTGCGCGTCTGCCAGTTCCGCCACGCCCGCTCTACAGTTATCAGTAGTCAGCTACCAGTAAACAATATTAAAAGAGTACGTCGTCCCCTTCGGATTCGTCATTGTTTTCATCTGAGTCATTCTCTTTATCCAACGCTTCATCCGGTTCGTCTTCATCGCCGGCGATTTCTTCGATGCGTTTTTCGGCATTCAGCAAAATACCCCGGCACTGCTTAATCAAACTCATGCCTTTTTCGTATTGCTGAAGGCTTTCAGCCAGCGGCACCTGCCCGGTCTCAATCTTATCGACGATTTCGGTCAGTATTTCGATTGCCTGCTCAAAGGACAGCTTTTCCAAATCATTTTTATTTTGTTTTTTCGCCATATACCAAATCCCCACTAATGTTTGGGACCTTCTGTTTCTTCAACCCGACTGTGGATTTTTTGGCCCTTTGCCAGTTCGGTTGTCAGCCGGTCATTGACCTGGACCTGGTCAACATCGGTTACCACACCGCCGGTTCGTTCACTCATTGTTAGACTGTATCCCCGATTTAAAACCGATCGTGGGTCCAGAACTGTTAATTTATTCTCTAACGCCGCTAATTTCAACTGATTTTTACTCAGTACCTTGACAACGGCAGCCTGATTACGGCTCTGAAAATGGTGTAATCGGATATGCTGCTGCGAAATCACCCCGGACGGCTCGATTTTCTGCACCTGCCGGCGTATGCGTTCCAGATGCTCACGAAACCGCGTCATCTTCGATTTTGCCGCATAGAACAGCGAAGCCGCCAATTCATCCACCCGCTGGGCGGCCACCTGCACCGGCCCCAGCGGCAAACGGAATACCCGGCTGGCCAATACCGTCGCCAGGCGATTTTTCCCATGCTGCACCTGCGAGCGGGTATTCTGATACAGGCGGCGTTTAAACGAATGCAGTTTGCCCAACTCCTCCCGATAATCCGGCACGGCAATCACGCCCGCCTTGGTCGGTGTTGACGCCCTTGCATCCGCAACCAGGTCGGCAATCGTAACATCAACTTCATGCCCGACAGCGCTGATAATCGGCAAACGCGACGCATAAATCGCCCGCGCCACCGGCTCCTCATTAAACGCCCATAAATCCTCCATCGACCCGCCGCCCCGGCCGACAATCAGCAGTTCCAGCCGCAGGTGTTTGGCCATCGCATTGGCCTTTTGGATAGCCGCAACGATTTTGGCCGCGGCCCCTTCGCCCTGCACCGGTGCATCGAAGACATAAATTTTCGCACATGGCCAGCGGTTAGTGATGCTGTCGCAAATATCAACAATCGCCGCCCCGCTCCGGCTGGTAACCACCCCGATACGCATCGCATACGCCGGAATGGGCTTTTTGTGAGCCGCGTCAAACAGCCCTTCAGCCTCCAGACGCTTGCGCATCTGCTCAAACGCCAGTTGAAGGTCGCCAATGCCCGCCGGTTCCAGCTTTTCCGCATAAAACTGGTACTTGCCCCCCGGCACATATACATCGACATACCCCGTCGCCAAAATAGCCAAACCATTCTCACAGTCAAACCTGACCTCACGGAATTTGCTACCCCACATCACGCACGGAATCTGGCCGCCTTCATTATCTTTGAGTGAAAAATAACAATGTCCGCTGGAATGCCGTTTCCAGTTCGTGATCTCCCCCCGCAAAATCAACCGCCCCGGCAGCGCATTGGCCAGCGACACCTGAATCAGGCTGTTAAGCTGTGTCACCGTAAAAACCGGCAGTTGTGTCTTTCGTTTGGCCATCAAAAATGATTATACCGTGAAAGCGCTTTTAAGACAATAATGGAAAAGCTGCAAGATAAATAAAAGGCCGATGCCTTCCTGGCATCGGCCTTTCTATAAGAAAAACACTTATAGTATCGGGGTTTTATCCTAACCCCGCTTTGTCATCCTGACACTTTACGGCGACAGGGCCGTCGTTAGCCAGTTGGCTGCGATAACCGACAAGTCGATCAGGTTAACTTCACCGTCCGGTATACCATCAGGTCCGCTGATATCACCATCGATCGGGTCATCCTCATACGCCGGTTCATTGGTCGTCAACTCAAACGCCATATCCCAGGTTACTCCTTCCGGATCGGGGTGAGGCGGCCATTGAATCGGGATGCCCGTTACCCACTGTGTGTTATTCACAATCGGGGGCCACCACGGACTCGCCATCTGGATACTCACTGCATCATCATTAAAGAAATGCGGGCGGGACTTCCATCCCCATTCCCATTCGGGCTCCGTGCTTGTATCCCATATCGGAGCGATACTGAGCCAGTACACACGTGGCGTCCCGTCATCCATTGGCTTCTGATAGAACCATTCGTCCTGAGAAAGCAGTTGTGTAAACTGGAAACATGCTTCAAGCTGTGTATCACTACCCGGCTCTTGCGGTAACTCATGTGGTAATCCTGCTCGAGGATCCTGGTCGTATCCGGCAAAATTCCAGACGAAGTTATCGCAGTAATTTTCCCAGACCAATACATCGGGATGGCTGTAATCATTGGGATCACTTGGATCATCCGGGACATCGATCCAGATACCAATGTGGAACCTGTTGGGCAGCGTCGGCGGTGTCGGCTGTGTCCACGGTTCTGTTTGTCCGGTTGCAGGATCAATGATTTTAAAGAACGAACCCCACCAGTGTATATCCGTTACCGGTCGGTCGTCGCTGCATTCCCAGTCATCGGCAACAACCGGCATATTATAGCTGGAGTGCTCATCCCAGCCCTGAATAAGCGGCGGGTCATTGTTCGGATCAATAACAACCGGCGGCTGTGACCATTTTGTATATATTCCCTTGTTCACTGTTGTTCTCGGCGACACCAGAATCCAGTGCCAATAGTTCCACATGAACTGGAATCCGCCGGGACCCGGTGCAGTGCTTGGTCCACCGACCCAGGTACCGTTTTCGTCAACAGCCATCCATGTGACATTCTGAAGATTGAAAGCCGGATTGCTGACATAACCTGTCGCTGTCGGCGTTGCGGCTGTCATACCGGTTTTCGATGTGTCGATCTTTAAGGTGACCGGTGTATTCCAGGGAATGGGATTACCGGGACCGCATGCCCAGCTCCACGAACGAACGGGGCCGGAACCAATCGGCGGACTGCCTAACCCAAACGATACATTATTGATTTGGTTACCGCTGATGAAACTAAATTGAGGTGCGGTAACCACCAGCGTAATAATGCAGTTGGACAGATCCGGATCCGCATCATACTTCAAGGCCCAGGCACTGGTGTAATCGGTGTTTGGTAAATCCTCTTCGCCCCAGGCCATGACCAGACCGGCATCTTCTAAGAAGATATTTTCTTCTTCGCCATAGGGACCGCCTATACCATCATGTACATGCAGTTCAGCCGGCAGGAAGGGATCATCGGGATAAGGCTCTCCGCCCGTTGCAGGATCATGAAATTCGCTCCATTGGGCAAGGTAGTCTTCACCTTCCTGTTGTGTCAAAGCTCTGACTTTGCCTATTTCACGGGCTTCAACCCATTCTTCCCATGTGTCAAGGAAAGCGTACGGAAGAATTTTTTCTGCCGGACATTCTATGACAAACCGCTCGAGTTCCATGCCGTCTACATATTGAGTGCCTGTACCACCAAGAGACTCACCGGTTAAGGGCGATGTATGCATCGGATCGGACACCGTGTCACTCTGGTTGTCATCAAACAGGTCTAATTCAACCGTGTCATTGCACTTTACGCGAATACCGGCGAGCATCTCGACGTGGCCTTTGAGGTCCATTTCAATATCCTGACCGTCTTTGAGCTCTTTTGCAAGTTGCTGACACTTGGCCAATGTCAGCGGGGCATTGATATAGCGTGTGGTAACTACATCTGTGAAATAAGGATCGCTTTGCTTCTTTAGATACCAGCTTGCAGGTGTACCACTGGAGGTTGTGCCAATGACCGAACCCACTTTGGCAATGCTTGTATCTTTTGAGGCCGGAACCTTACCGTTTGCCTGAAGGTACTTCAAGCTGTTGGAAATCGCACCCGGAGCACACTGATTCTGTCCCTGAGGTTGATTAACAACGCTGCCAAGATTCGGCAACTGGCCGGATACTTTTACCGGACAGTAATCAGGAATCCATTCAGGATCGACCAACTCAACAGAGTCACCAACCTCAAAACCAATTTGATAACCAGTTTGAACAAGACTTTCTGATTGGGTTGTTCCGGTTGGCTGTGTTGGTTCGGGCTCAGAACTGAAGCTGCAATATTGATAACCAACCGAGGAGGTACCAGCATACGGGCCTAAGTTGAATTTTGCAGAGATCGTTTGAGGTTCACCCGTGCTTTCGACACTCATGTTCGCAATGGGCCAACTGCCGTCTCCTAAAACAAGGTTGAAATAATAGATTCCTCGAGACAGGGTTACATCCTGCATTGTTATTCGACCCCATGCAGGGGAAGTCGGATTCGGCTGGATGCTGCCTTGCCAATTCAATTCCTCAAAAGCAGGCTGAGGATTAAGAGGGTCGCTTTCCACCAGGTTATACAAAGTCAGCCGGCCATCGACAACTAAATCCCCATTCAACGGTCCCTGCGGGCCGTATTCAAAGGGGGACTCTGTGGGTGATGCACCCGGATTGAAACTGATCGGACCTTCGCTGACCATAAATCCCGGCAGGTTGGGTTCTTCTCCGTTGTTAAAAGTCAACTCTGTATAGACGTCAAAGAAACTGTCAATCATAACGGGATCATGATGATCCAAATACTCCTGCAGATTCACAACAACATAAATGTCCTGCAACGTTCCCGTCGGGTCACCAACAGAAGGCAGATCAAGATCACCAGCAACACTCGCCTCAATCCACGGGGGCAGTTCGATGAGATCCCACTCGCTTCCGGTGTAATTTGGGATGGCAATTTTGAAATGGTCTTCATTGTTGCACCAGTAATCCCAGTAAAAATCAAACATCACATCATTGGCAGGATTACCGGGGACAATCCCTTCGTAGTCTTTACAGGTTTTGGTGTATCCCCTGAAAATTTGCTGCATCCGTTGGCAATTCTGAGTCGACCACACTTCAAGATCACCGCCCGGACATTGACCATAGGTAAAATGGAATCTCCATCTTGCCTCCCCTGCTGCATTTGCGACTGTTAATAAGGTCAAAACAGTCAGACAAAACATGAATAATGTGTTCCCGTGTTTCATTTTAAATTCCTCCTAAATTAAATGTTTGTTATTTGGTTTTTTATTGTATATGCGCAGAACATCTGCGCCGAAACGTATATGGAAACCTTCTTAAGATATGGATAGAATGGATAGATATATTCGCTCGCCGATCGACATCCCCCCTTGAATGTCAAACACAAACGCATGCGCAACCTCCGTTCCTCAAAGGTTCTTGAAGAACTTCGCTATAATGAAAGCCTGTCCTTGCTTTCAGCTAACGATTTTTAGATTCTTTGTCTTGCGCCAAACATGAAATTGATGTCAGTACAAATGCGTGTATAATTATAATAAGATATTATACGAGACTGTAGCAGCAATACAGAGTTTTTTTGAAGTTTTTGGCATCTTGAAGCCGATATCTAATATAGAAACGTAAATCTATATTGGAGGTTATCAAGATGCTTGGACCAGGTGAATATGTAGCAGATGAAACGCAAGGA
>JADHXS010000087.1 GCA_016782835.1 Phycisphaerae bacterium
GCCATGTAACGGTTATTACCAGTCGCTGATTCTTCCGGCCGGTCAACCGATAGACATGTTCCGAATTGGCCCCCATCGTATCATAAGCCCAGCCCATTTGCTGCTGGGCTGGTTTATCCTGTTCGACTCGTCCCGCCTTCAGTGTGTGATAGGCCCGCAGCGCATCCAACCGCCCATAACCGTAGTCCGGATTCCAGGTACTGACTGCGTCGGTCGAATAACGGCTTCTTCCGTTTTTATCTGCCAAATCAACGAACGTACCGTTGACCATTACGGCTTTAATAACCTCGCTTCGGTCGTCATCCTCCACTGGCGTTTTGCCCGCCGTTTCAAGCAGAAGCGCCGCCACGCCCGCCGTACAGGGGATGGCGTAACTGGTCAAACCCCGACCGTTCGGATCGGCCACGGCCCAAAGGTCATCACCGCTGCTGCCGGGGCAATACAGACTTTCCGTCGGGGCGGCCACGTCCGGTTTTTTGCGGCCATCCAATGTCGGACCGGAATTGGAACCTCTGCCAATCTTTCGATAGTCGCCTTCATTGTCTTTTGCAAGGCCTGCCGTGGTGATGCCGTTAAACCCGTCACCGAATATTGTAATCTGGGGGCTGAAATTCCCCGCGGCATTCGCGAAAATGACATCGTATTTTTCCGCATAGTAGTCATAAAGCTGCGTCCAGTACGAATCACCGTTTGCAACAGCGTTCGGGCTGGATAACTGGATCCCGGTAACAATCACTCGGCAGTTTTTTTTCAGAATCAGCGTATCGAGGGCATCCTGAAGATAGCGTGCCTGAAGTTGTTTTCCGGAAATACGCCCGCTGTGAATTTTGGCGCCGGGAGCAACCCCGATTTGAGTCGGATGCGTTGGCGAGCCGCCGGAAATAATGATACCGGCGATGTGCGTATCATGGTTGGCCCACGAAAGTCCGGTATTATCTGTAAAGTCATACAATGTGACCGCCGACCCGTTCGAACGCTCGAATGCGGCATGACCCTGTCGAACATTACCGCTTGACAGCAGGGCGATATTCACCCCGTCGCCCGTAATCCCCTCCGCATGAACCGCATACGCATTGATGCCCTGCGGACCCATCGCGTTTCTCATGCCGAAACCGGCAGCAGAGGAAAACAGAAGTCCAAGTAGAATAAACTGATGGATGTGAAGATTTTTCATGACAATCATGGTAAATAAACTATTTCGGTACCCCCGCGTAAAAGATAAGTCCACCCAACAGCATTGCGACAACTCCCCACAGGCGATACATCCACTCTGGCCGGGCGATCCACCAGTTCATATAAGCCTGTATCTTTGTAAATGGCAGCAGGCAGAATAAAAGCGGACCGATGGTCATTAAAATACCCAGTGCGATAATGATGCTCGATATCTTGCACTGAGTTGCCAGAATCAAAAAGATGATTCCAAGCACCGTTTTCGAACCGGCGATGCCATAAGCCACTTTACCTTTGTTGATAAAGATAATCGATTGTCTCATCCAGATGGGCTTAAACAAAATCGCAATTCCCATAATGGCCGTAACGGCTCCTGCCAACCATACAATATGTACCATGACAAATACTCCTTTCTGAAACGGCTAAATACTCGATTTAATCCTCGAGTTTTTCAATCATATCAGCGTCGATCTCCACACTGGCGGCCTGTCCCAGCATGTCCACCTGAAGCACCAACCGGGTTTCTTTCGGGCTTTGCACAACAAGACCTTCGGTGCCCACCAACGGGCCTGCTGTCACCCGACACCGCTGGCCGACTTTGATATATTCATGCGGCAGAACCGATTTACCCAGTTTGAGCAGCGTTTCAATCGGCAAAAGTTCCTGGATCAGCCGGGACTGATTTTGAACCGCAAGGATGTTGGCGGTGCGGTTGGTTTTGAGAACCTCTAACCGTTCATTATCACCTCCGCAGAAAAACAGATATCCCGGAAACAGCGGCAAAAGCGACCGAAATGTCCGTCCCCGGCTTTTAGAGACTTTCCCGTGCATCGGCAAAAAATAAGGAACCTCTTTTTTGACCAACTGAGAGGCCAGGACTTTTTCGTTTCGTGATTTTGTATGCGCAACCCACCAGGAACCTTTAAAGTCAGTAATTGTTTGGTTTTCCGGCCAGATAATCGGTGGGTTTTCACTGACTTTTAACACGATTTTAAATCCCTTCTATCAAATAGAGTCTCTTCACACGATTATATGTCAAAGAGAAAAACAGATCAATTTTACACATCACCAAACAGTTGCCGTTAAGTATTCACATTCCTGCTCAAACTGCATGACGCATTCGAAGGCCGCCGGCACCAGCAGTGTATCTCCTTTTTCAAATTCGGTTGCCTCCATTTGTTCGGCAACAATTTGTCCGCGTCCGCTCAAGATGATTAAAACCTTCATTTGTCCGGCCAGCAGGACTTCGCCCCCCGGCATTTGGTGGCCTTTATCGACCTTGAACTCATCAGCATCGACCAGTCGCCCCGTATCTTCAACAGACAGGCTATCGCCGGACGAATCAAAATGAATCGCTTCCAGCGCATCAGCCACATGAAGCGGCCTTCCCTGTCCGGTGGCCGGGTCAACACGGTTCCAGTCAAAGACGCGATACGTTGTATCCGAAGGTTGTTGGATTTCTGCGATGAGCAAACCCGCCCCGATGGCATGGCAGGTTCCCGAAGGCAAAAAGTGACATTCACCGACACAGACCGGCACTTTGATCAGGTAGTCCGCACACGTACCGTCTTCGATGGCTTTGGCAAATTGTTCTTTCGTCGTTTCGGATTTAAGTCCCTTGTAAATGGCCGCCCCAGGCTGCGCTTCGATGATATACCAGCATTCGGTTTTTGGATGGCCTTTACCTGTTCGCTTGCAGGTTGCCGCATCCGGATGCACCTGCACACTGAGCACATCCTGAGCGTCGAGAATTTTAATCAGCAAGGGGAAGGGCCGCTGATAATCGTCGATTCCCGTAATCGCCTTGTCAAATTCCGCAAGCACTGCATCAATTGTTTGTCCCGCCAAAGAACCGTTGACGATTTCGGATTTATCCTCCGGCAAGTCCGCCAGTTCCCAACTTTCACCGATCTTGACATCCGCAGGCAGATTTTTGCCGAAAAAACGGCGTAATTGCTGTCCGCCCCAGATACGTTCCTTGAAAATCGGCTTAAATTTCAATGGATAGAGCTTCATACACGGTATTGTATTGATTTTGACCGATTTGTCCAGTTTCTTCTAAAGAGGATGGAGAAAAGACTACAGGTATTCCAGAATACCGTCGGCGATGGCACGGGCGATTTTGTTTTGATACCACGGGTCCATCAATAACGCGGCCTCGTCATAATTCGACATAAACCCGCACTCGACCAATACCGCCGGGCCTTTGGTTTGAACCAGGACTTTGTAATCGGCACTGCGAAGCCCCTTGCTGGGGATGCCCGCATTGGAAAGATATTTTTCGATAAGACGTCCGGCTTTTTTCGAATCCGAACTGGCCGAGCGTGCCCGATAGACCGTAAATCCCCGATGCATGCGATCGCCGTTGGAATCACAATGAATGCTGACGAAAAGATCTGCGTTTTCCCGGTTGGCCAGAGCCGCCCGGGCCTCCAGTGTCGGATATACATCGGATTCACGGGTCATCACAACATCGACTCCGGCTTCGCGAAGATAGGAAACCAGCTTATAGGCGATTTTGAGGTTGACGTCTTTTTCCCAATATCCCAATACGCTTTGTGCGCCCGGGTCATTACCGCCGTGCCCGGGGTCAATGACAACTGTTCCGGAGCCATAGACTCTGGGTACTTCATAAGGTCCGAGATTGGGCAACTGAACGGGTTGCGAAATGAGATGACCGCGAATTTGCGGCACCAACAGCTCGGAAACGTACGTTTTTGAGCTGACCTTTTTAACGGTACCGACCGAACCGATAGAGGTGCCGTTGACATAGGCCCGTCCGCCATCGTCGGTGAACAGGCGGACCGTATTTTTGGCGTCTCCCAGTTCAAAATAAGAATTTCCTGAATTGCGTACAGACAACCCCAGTTTTGACGCCAGCTCTTCAATGGAGACCGTGTAAGAAGGTCGAGTCTGTCCGGATATCGGTCTCGGCGAACGCTGTGATTCACCACAACCGGTAAACAAGACACCGCTTGACAAGATAATGACCGGGATGAACAGGTTTTTATATTTAAAAGACACGCCGCTCCCCATGAGAACGTAAATTATTTCAACAGACCCTATAGCATCGGTTAACGATGTTGGTTTTCTTTAGTTTGAGCATTTTTAGTGGATATAATTTGCGGATGCAAGTCAAAATATATCGGTTGGGAAGTTCTGCTTATTTATTTTCCCGGCAATCACAGCAGATACCCTCGATTCGCACCTGCTGTCGTTCCATCACATAACCTTTGGGAAGCTTAACCAGCGGCATTGAAACTTCCGGCAGGCATTGTGTCTGCTGACATTCGCTGCACGTAAAATGCGGATGGCACTGATGCTGGCCGCAATGATGAGCCAATTCAAAATGCCACGTCCGTTCTTGCAGATAGGCCTTATGCACCAGGTCTTTCTCGACCAGATTCATCAGCGTTCGGTAAATCGTTGTTTTATTCGGAGCCGAGTCACCGATTTGCTCGGCAATCTGTTCCTGTGTTACCGGGGCAGGAGCCTTCAGCAGAACAGTCAGAATCGCGACGCGGGGCTGTGTCTGCCGCAGGTTGACCGAGTTCAGGAGTTCGATGGCTTTTTGTTTCATGCTGTCATTCCGAACGAAGTGAGGAATCTGTTTTTTTAGTCGCGGCAACGCCGCTTCCGCCGTTTTCCTTTTTACCGCATAAAATACAAGAATGCCCCAGATGTGCCCCGTCCGAACGTACAAACAGCAGCGGAAAGACGATATCGCTCACGCAGCAGGGCAGCCAGACCGACAGGAACAGGACAACAAACATACCCACCAGCAGCATCAGGCTTATATCCGCATGAGTATTCATCAGAATATGGGCCGACGATGCCCATGTGCTGACCAGCACATGGCTGGCATGCGGCAGATGTGTGGTGGGTTTGAAATAGGCCAGCAGCACACCGAGGACCGCCGCCGGAAAGACCAGATACCACTCCTCGACAAAGCCGATATGCCATTTGGGGTGATGCGCTTCTTCCGGATGTTGAGCCATAGCAGCGTCTTCGTGTTCATGCCCCTCCTCATGCAGGCTTGCATGTGTCGGAACCGCCACCCCGAGAATCGTCTCACCGAAAAACGGCAGAATGCAATCGCTCAGCGTAGCCACTCCGATGGAACCCACGATTCCGATGACCAGAATCATCAGGAAGTTTTTAGCCTTTCGGTGAATCTCAAATAATGCCGCGGTAACCATCGCACTCAGCAGAACATGCAGCGGATGAAACACCGCGAACAACGTATGTTCCTGCCCAACCAGAAATGCCCGTCCCAAAAGCATCAGTACAATCCCTGTGCTCGCTCCCAGCAGCGTAAACGGAGAGTGAATCTTCAATTCCTGAAAAATTTGTTTCATTTTGCCGCTAAATGACATAAAGACCTCTGAAATTAGTAATAATGACGTTTTTAATATGCAACTGAGTTGCAAAAACAGATTATACCTAATTGCAACTCAGTTGCAACAAAAATCCTAAAAAAATTCAGGGTGTTACCTGTCAGGGGGAATTTGGGGTTAAATTCGTCTGTAGACTTGTGTTTTGTCATCCTGAATCCCGATTTATCGGGATCCAGGATCTCTGTTTCAGACACCGAAGGGGTCATAGTACAGTAGCCGGGGGCGTGAGCCCCCGGAAAAAGGGGTTTTTCGTATATCGAGCCCCGGCGGGGCGAAAGAGGGGATCGATTTTTAAAGTTAGCTTTTCACTGCGGTTACGAGGATTTCCACCTTTCCGCCTGCCGGTAGAGCACCCGCCTGAATGGCCGCCCGTGCCGGATACGGCTCCTGAAAATAGGTTTTGTAAACCTCGTTTACCACCGCAAAATCGGCGATATCGCCTAAAAAAACCTGCACCTGTACCACATCCCGCATCGACATATTCGCCTTCATCAAAATCGCCATGATATTGTCCAGCGCCTGTTTAGCCTGCGCCGCCGTGCCGCCTTCAACCAGTTTCCCCGTGGCCGGGTCGATGCCCAACTGTCCGCTGATATAAAGGGCATTGCCCGCCAGCAGCGCCTGTGAGTACGGCCCAATCGCCCCCGGCGCCGCATCCGTCAAAATCACTTTCCGTTCCGTCATAATTGTTTCCTCAATTTTGAATATGATTTGTCATTCCCGCGAATGGCGCCGAATCCAGCTTTTTTCATATCTCGTTAGGTGTTTGTATTTCGAATTTTCTATTAAATCGCCAAAAACGAATCCTCTTCACTCTTCGCGTCATTCTCCACACTCCGCCCCGTCGGCGCCGTCCCGCCCTGAATATCCTGTTCACTCGGATTCTCCTCCTCCGACCAGAACGTATAAATATTATCGTTATTTATACCCGCATTAGGTTGTTCATTAAATGACATATGGCCGTCAGCATATAGAATATTTTGGCCATATTTTGCGGAAAGATATTTTGGCTTATGAGCTAAAGAATTTCCTAATTTCCATGTTTTCGAATTTGTGAAGAAAATAATCTGAGGAGTACTATTCTGGGTGTTTGGCTTTAGAATATTTCCATTATCAAACCAGGGATTTGAATCGGCTGAGATAGCGAATAAGTCTGGGAGTTTTCTATTTGCGGGAAAACGTCCGTAAGGATTATGATAAACATAACTGATATGTTTATGAGGATTAGAACCAAAATCCCAGAGTTTGACTAAATCTAAATTTTTAGAGTTTTCTCCCAGAAATTCCTGTTGTTTTGATTGAGGACAAATAAAACTCTTGGGTGAGACATCAGCTTCTCGAACGAGTAAATACCAACTTGCTGTTATACTTCGGGTCGTGTTTAACTGGGCCCCGTTGAAATAAGGTTCCTCAAGGTCGTATGGAAAACCAAGTTCTTTTGCCCAAGGACCCTTACCGGGAAGCTGTGGATAATTATCATTGTAATCACTTGCATAGACTCCCATAGCTGTGCCAAGACCTTTAAGATTAACCCCGCAAACAAGCCGGCAGGCTTCATTTTTTACTTTTTGAAATGCTGCATAACCAATTAGCGTTATCACCAAAACCGTACAGATTATAACCATCAACCCAATATGCGTTAATCCTTTTTGCTCTTCCATGTATGACTCCATATTTTCACTGATAACTGCTAACTGTTCACTGAATCGTATCCCGTTTGCGTTTGCTCAGCAATAAGAGATTTCGCAGGGCATCCGTATCGCGTGCGGCAAACCAGCGTGTATAAAAATCCTTTTCCTGTACAATCTGCGCAATCGCCATCAGTGCCCGCAGGTGATAGTTCCGCTCATCTCGGCTGCCCGCCAAAAAGAACACCGTTTTCACCGGCTCTTTGGCATGCGGGAAATCAATCCCGTCGGCGGCACGAACGGGAAGTATCTCGAATTTTTTCTCGCCGGCGATGATCACATGCGGAATCGCCAACCCCGCCTCAAGCACCGTGGACCCTTCGGCTTCGCGCGCCAGCAGTTTTTCCACTAATACCTGTTTATCCACGCCCAGCGTTTCCGAAAAGACCGCTGCGGCCTGTTCGAAAACTGCTTGAGCTGTTTTTTTGCCTTCAAGGTCAAAAATCGTGCAACTGTTGAGCAGATGGTCAAACCGGTCAGCAATAATATTGTCCCGCTCCAGCAAAATATCCCGCAACTCATTTTCCAGCGTCGGCGAATGAATCTCCTTATCCGTCACCCGCTGCACCACATGCATCACCGCCGAATCCCGCCTGGCCAGTTTAGCCGCATACAGAAAATACCAGATAACACTGACCGCCAGAAACCCGCCGCAAATCATCAGCGGCACTGCCCCCATCTCTGCCAGCAGCACCCCATACAGCACAATCGTTGCCGCCGGAAGATAGGGATAGAACGGGACCTTAAACCGCGGCCGATAGCTCTGAATACCGCTTTGCCGCATTAAGATTACGCTGATATTGTCCAGCATAAACAGGATGAGCATCAGTGTCGAAGCGGTCTTGACCAAAAGTTCCAGTTCCAGGAAAACCATCGCCGCCGTCATAAAGCTGCATGTCAGCAGAATACTTATAGAGGGCGTTTTAAAACGCCGGCTGACCCGGGACAACCCTCCCGGCAGAAGATGGTCCCGACTCATCGCCAGCGGCGATCGCGACGCCGCCAGGATACCGCCGTTGGCTGTCGTGATAAATGCGGCTAGTCCCGCAATACTCAGCAGGATAACGCCCGGTTGACCAAGGAACACCGCCGCCGCCGACGAAATCGGTGCATCCGATCCGGCCAGAATTTCGCCATCCAGAACCCCGACAGTAATAAACACCACTGTACCGTAAAAAAACGACACCACTGACCAGGCCAGCAGCATTCCCATCGGCAGATATTTACCGGGATGGCGGACTTCTTCGGCGATAGCCGTCACCTTTGTCAGCCCGGCGAAACTGATGAATACTGCGCCGGTCATGGTCAAAAGTTTAAGTTTGCCGTGCGGCGCGAAGGGATGAAAACGCATGGGGTGAACACTGGAAATGCCCGCGACGACAAAGACGGTGAGAATCCCGATCAGGATCAGCACCAGCAGATTTTGAAACCGGGCGGTATGCTTGACACTCGTCCAGTTGATAAGGCCGAAAAGCACACAGCAGGTGACTTCAATTATCTTCAGCATCGCCGGAGTCAAGGCATAGCCCCAATAATACTCACAAAACATGCGTACAAACAATGCGATACCGACAATGGCGAATGCACTTTTCAGCGCCAGCGAAAACCAGTCCGACAAACCGCTGAACAATCCCCACAGGCCGCCCATGCTGCGCTTCACATAAAAATAGGTTCCCCCGGCCCGCGGCATCGCGGTTGCCAGTTCGGCCTTGGTGAAAACGGTCGGCAGAATCAGGATCGAAGCGAGAATGTAGGATGCGATAATGGAAGGCCCGGCCTGACGATACACGATCGCCGGCAGGACAAACAGTCCCGAGCTGATCATAGCCCCGGCCGCGACCGAGAACATATCCAGCAGGCCCAGGTTTCGTTTCAATGTGGCTGTTTCGTTCATGTCTTCCTGCTCCTGAAATCATCCTTATGTCTTATAGTATATGTAATAATGCGGTCTTTTCAATGGACATTTTGGATTTGTAAAACATCCTTGCCTGCCGGGGCGATTGTCGGTAGGATGGGTGTTGTTTTGTACCGGGTGGCATCGCTTCTGGCCGAAGGCCAAAGCGATGGGAAAATGCTGCGAACCATGTCTTTCCAGGCGTGCCGGGAGAAGACATGCCACCTAATAGATAGAGTATTTTTTTGAGTGAACCAATGCAAGTGATTGAAAACGAACAGCAAATAAAGCAGTTGCCGAAGGGCATGGTCCTGACCATTGGCAACTTTGACGGCGTCCATCGCGGCCATCAGGCGATTCTTTCGGCGGCACGCACGCTGGCCGACGAAAAGGGCGTCCCCTGCGCAGTGATGACCTTCGACCCGCATCCGGCGGCAGTCCTGCATCCCGAGCAGGCGCCGGGTGCGCTGACACCGATTGGGGTCAAAAAGATGCTGCTGGAATCCATAAGCATTCACACGCTGATTGTTATCAGAGACAGCCTGAAACTGCTGAACCTGTCGCCGGAGGATTTCGTCGACCGGTTCCTGATGGAAAATCTCTCCCCGTCGGTGGTCGTCGAAGGGCCGAATTTTAATTTCGGTTACGGCCGCAGTGGCGACATTAACACGCTGCGCCAATTGGGAGCCGAACGTCATTTTGAAGTCATGGAAGTTCCCTTTACGGAAATCCCCGGCGACGAATCCGGCCGGACAATCGTTTGTTCCAGTACCCATGTACGCCAGTTCCTGGAGAAAGGCGACGTCCGGCAGGCCGCCCAGGTATTAGGCCGTCCGTATC
>JADHXS010000088.1 GCA_016782835.1 Phycisphaerae bacterium
TGAAGTTTCAACCGTTTTTCGAAACTGTTCATCCGTCAACTCACTGCGTCCGCATCCAATCAAATAGAATTGGTCGCTGATGAGCTGACGGCGATAGAGTTCGTACAGGCTGACAAATAATTTGCGGTGCGCCAAATCGCCGGAGGCTCCGAATACGACGAAACTCGTAGGGCCTGCAGTCGCTTCGATACACAACATTTCCTGCTGGTTTATTTTCGCTTCGATTTTTTCCATCATCAGGGACACGATTCAATTTGCGTCTTACACGCGCAAATACCGTTAGACAAAAAGCCCCGAGCATTTTTTAAGATACTCAGGGCTGATTGAATTTCATTTTTAGTCATCCACCGGCTCGAACTCATCTTTGCCGGCGCCGCATTCCGGACAGACCCAGTCATCCGGAAGGTCTTCAAACGCCGTTCCGGGATCGACCCCATTATCCGGGTCGCCTGCTTCGGGATCATAGATATAACCGCACAAAAGACATTTGTACTTCTTCATCGTTGATTTCCTTTCTATTCAAATAAGATTTCAGCGTACCACGACCGGCCCTATTATGCTTACTTCTGAGACAAGGTCAACCCTTCAAACAGAATTTGTACCGCTTCGCCCGGCTCAATCCTGAAAAAGGCCCCCCGGCCCTCAAAAAATCCATGGGATTCGATCATGTGGATATTCAAGTCCGTCCATGACAGTTTTTGGCCTGTATCCAGACGTTCAGCAGTCGTAATGCGTTTTTCAAATACGCCCGGATGCGGCCAGGGACACGTCAGGACTCCCTTGAAGTCTTCGCTTTTGACCCGCAGCTTTCCGGCCTGTGCCTCGACCCAGTTGCCAAGGCGGGGTTTGGCCCGTTCGGTTAATTCCTGCATTCGCCGGGCGACCTGTTCCCGCCTCAATCCAAGCCTTTCAAGTTCGGCGGTATCCTGCTCAACCACTTCAAACGGATGACGAGCATCGGTTCCCATAAATCCCCCGACAACCAGTTTTGTGGAGCGAAGCATGGCTTCCAAGTTTTTTTCCTGCGGAGACTGTTTCATTTTTTGTCCCCTTCCTTACGCAAATTTATCGTAATAAATTTTCTCTTCCGGCATCCCCAATGCCGTAAACACTTTGATGGAGGCATCAATCATGCCGGGACTGCCGCACAGGTATCCTTCGTGGCCGCTGAGGTCCTTAAACTGCCGCTGAACCGCCTCGGTTACCAAACCCGTTTCGCCGGTCCAATTTTCGCCTTCCGGCGGATTGGCCACGACGGGCACAAACTCAAATCCTTCCAAGGACTCTTCAAATTCTTTCATTTGACTATCTAAACAGAGGTCTTTGGGCGTATTGCCCCCGAAGAAGTATTTGACCTTTCGGTTGTTATGAGTGTTTTGCATATAATGAAGGATCGAAACAAACGGCGCCATTCCGCTGCCGCCGGCAATAAATATCATCGGCGCATCCGACTGGCTCAAACGAAAATCCCCGTACGGGCCGTTCATCTTCACCGGGTCTCCTTCTTTTAAATGGTCAAAACACCATGTCGTGCAGATGCCGTTTGGCACACGGCGAATAATCAAATCAACCCGGTTGTTCGCATTCGGGTCAGAGGCAATCGAATAGGCACGATAAACTTCTTCGTTACTGCCCTTATATTTAGGACAAAACAACTGAACATACTGACCGGCGACGAATTTTATCGACGGCGGGTTTTTCAATTCAAAAGAAAAGCGTTTCATGTCATAGGTCAACTCTTCGATCCCGGCACAGACGCTTTCGTATTGGCGCACATTGAACAATTCATCCGGAATCTCGATGGCAATATCGTTCCGTACTTTGACCTGGCAGGAGAGACGCACATTATCAGCCTGTTCTTCTTTGGTCAAAAAAGGGGTTTCCGTCGCCAGCACAGGCCCGGCGCCATCCAGCACTTTGACCTTGCAGACACCGCAGGTTCCCCGTCCGCCGCAGGCACTGGGAATAAAAATCTTTTCATCACGCAACACCGTCAACAACGGTTTCCCGCCCTGAATATTCAATTCCTTTTCGCCATTGACAGTAATTTTGCAGGGGCCGTAGTTGACGACATATTTTTCACACAGTACCAGCAGGGCCGCCAGAGCGGCACTGATTGAACTGATAATCAGGATGGTAACAATGAATGCCGCCATAAGCTTTCCGTTAGTTCAAGACCCCTGTAAATCCAATAAACGCCAGGGCCATCAGCCCGGCAATGATGAGCGTAATGCCGGGACCGCGAAGTCCTTCCGGCACGCGCGATTCATTGAGCCGCTGGCGAATTCCGGCCATCGCGAGAATCGCCAGAAACCAACCCACACCGCTGCCGAATCCGTAACCAATCGTTACAATAAACGAATACTGGCGAATGACCATGAACAACGATGCGCCCAAAATCGCACAGTTGACCGTAATCAACGGCAGGAAAATCCCGAGGCTTTGATACAGTTTCGGCGAATACCGGTCAATGACCATTTCGACAAACTGAACAAATGCGGCGATGATAATGATGAACAAAATGAAACGGAAAAATTCAAGCTCCAGTGGAATCAAGACATATTTATAAGCCAGCCAGTTTAAGACCGTGGTAAAGGTCATGACGAATACGACCGCCCCGCCGAGTCCGGCCGCGGTTTTGACTTCGCGTGAGACACTGGTAAACGGGCACATGCCCAAAAATGTTGTCAGCAAGATATTGTTGGTAAAAACGGCAGCAAAACATGTGACCATCGCCAGCCAGACTTCAGAACCAATGTTGTTCATGATTTCGCCCCCTTCCGCTTCATCGACCGACACAACCAGATAATTGACGCCAATGCAAAGAACGCACCCGGCGGCATCACCATAATAATCCACTTATCCCAGTACGGCGTGGAGAAGTACGGCATCGCAATACCAAGTATCGTTCCCATTCCCAGCAGTTCACGGACAACGGAAATAGCCAGTAACATAAAGGAATAGCCTATGCCATTGAATAAGCCGTCCATAAAGGAAGGAAGCGGCCGGTTGGAACCGGCGAATGCTTCGCAACGGCCCATGACAATGCAATTGGTAATAATCAGGCCGACAAACGGACCGAGGTTGCGGCTCATTTGCGGCCAGTATGCTTTTAGAATCAAATCCACAATAATGACATAAAAGGCGATAATCAGCGTCTGTACCATCATGCGGATATTTCGAGGCGTCCAGTTCCGTAAAAACGAAACCGTTAAACAACTCAACGCAGTAACAAGCGTCAATGAGATACACATCACCGCCGTATTCAAAACCACATTCGTGATCGCTAAGGTGCTGCAAATCCCCAAAATTTGACGGAAGATGGGATTGTCTCGCCAGAGACCATCAAGCATGATTTCTTTTGTGGGCTTGGTCGGGATCATGGTGCGACCTCCTTCTTCTCCACCGCATCCAGCCACGCCCGGATATCCTGATTCATCAACGCTTCCAGGCGAATACTGGTCTGTGTGGCGCCGGTGACGGCATGGACCTGGTTTTCGGCCAGAGTTTGAGCCGAAGGTACGATACCGATGGGTTTGGGACCATCCTCAATTGTTTTGCCGATAAACTGCCTGCGGAATTCATCCTCGTCAATGCGGGCGCCTAAGCCGGGCGTTTCCTTTTGTTCATAAAAGGAGACGCCTGTAATGGTCTTCTTGTCCGCGGCAATACCGATGACGCCTTCAATTTTATCCCAAAAACCCTTTCCGGAAAACGGAACGGCATATCCCTGAAGCCGGCCGTCTTTTTGATAAAGATATGCCCCAATTTGCTCATCTTTGGCAAACTGTTTGGTAAATATCTGATGGATTTGCTGATTGTTCTGGTATTGAATTTTCGGAAAAGCCTGTACGACCGCCCATTCGAAATTGAGTTGTTCATTCATCTGAACACGCTGACGGGTCATCCGTGAAAACCCGATAAGCAGCGCACTGAAAAACGCTGTGAGGATAAACATATAAATAACCGCAAAGTAAGGCTTGTCTCTCACTCGGTCGCCTCCTTTGGGTTGTGTTTTGCTTTTTGTCTATCCTGCCAGGCCTTCACACCGTAGTCGATAATCGGCGCAAACATATTGCCTAAGAGAATCGCAAACATCAGGCCGCCGTTGAATATTGAGAAATTGCGGATAACAACCGTTGACAACGCAATCAGAATGCCGTAGAAAACCTTTCCGGGTTCGGTTCGCGGGGAACTAACCGGGTCGGTCGCCATGAAGAACGTACCAAACAAAAATCCTCCACCCAGTAAAGCCGGCCAGGCGCCGGGGATAGGCTTTACCCCCAGCCAGAATAAAACCTGATTTATTACCGCATACGTTATAATGAGCGAAAGAATTGTCGTCCGGCTGGCGGTTTTCGTCCAGAACAGGTAAATCCCGCCGATTAAAATCAACACCGCACTGGTCACTCCCATTGTACCGCTGATGCGGCCAACTAACAATCCCTTTAAAAGGGTTGGTTTGCTGATTTGAATTGCTTCGTCTTTGCCTACGACAAAAGGAATGTCCGAAGTTGTCGTCTGAGTTTGTGAATCAGACGCAAAAACCAGTTGCCCCGTTTTGAGATAGGCCATCGGTGTGGCGCCGGTTTTGGCGATTGTATCATTGGCCTGTTTGGCACTGGTCCATTTTGTCAAAGCCCCCATTGGGCCCTCTGCAGGAGGGACCCACATCCCCGTCAGAGCAACGGGAAAACAGACATAGACAAAACAACGGCCTGCCAGTGCAGGATTGAAAATGTTCCGGCCAAACCCTCCGAAAACCTCTTTTGAAAAAATGACGGCAAAGGCCATTCCCACCGCCAGCACATGCCAACCGACACCGGGCGGCATAACCAATGCAAACAAAATCGCCGTCACAAAGAACGCCTCGGAAACCGGCTCTTTCCGGCTTCGGCAAAATAGCCATTCCAGAAAAAAACCCCAACCACAACAAAAGAGAATCATCGCCAGCGACCGCCAGCCAAAGAAGTAAACCGAACCGGCCATACATGGCAACAGTGCAAGCAATACTTTCCGCATCGCCGGTTGTTTTCGCAACAATGTCTGTTTCTTCTGTGCCTGCGCCATTATCGCCGAATCCGTTCAAAGCTCTCTTTTATCATGTCATGAAAGAAATCGGCGCAGACATCATACCCTGCCTGCGCCGTCAATTACGTCTTACTTGATTGCCTGAAGTTTGCCGCCAATCGTCGAAACGTGTGCCATTTCTTCAATAATAATCGACTGAATTTTGTCTTTGCCTGCCTTGCCCGGAACCAGATCCTTGATGCCCACGTAAAACGCGATGGAATTTTTCTCGGCCTGCAAAGCAATCTTCAGAATTTCACTCATGCTCTCCTGACCCCTTAACTTTTCAGTCGGGCTAACCTTTCCTTCGGTTCCGTGAAAGTACGCCAGCGTTTGCAAATACTGAGCGACTTCATTATCGGGATCAAATGTTGTCTGTTCTCTTTCGGCGTCCGACAGTTCTTTACGCATCTGGGCAAAGGTCTTCGCGTGACCGTCTTCCATGGCCGCCAACTCCTGCAGCATCTTCCGGGCATCCGCATCAGACGTTTTCTCTGACGCTTCACGGTAAAACTTCACAGCGTTACGTTCAATGGCTTCAGCCATTTCAAAAATTTCATCGGCATTAAATGTAATACTCATCAAATGTCTCCTTTAAGCTTGTTGTCCGGTTGCCGGCGGCGTGAAGACACGCGCCGCCATTTCCTTGTCCAATAAATATAAACCGCCCGCGGTATTGCCGACGATTTCCAGTTGTCCCAATATATCCATCGCATTTTTTTCTTCTTCAATCTGTTCGTTCACAAACCACTGGAGGAACATATTGGCCGCATGGTCCTTTTCCTGCATGGCCAGATCGACCAGACCGTTAATCAGGCTGGTGACAAGCTGTTCATGTTTGAGACCCGCTTCGAAGACCGCCTTGACACCGGACCACTCAGTCGGCGGCGCATCAATCGCCGTCAGTTTCACAGTGCCGCCGCGTTCGATGATATGGACGTAGAACTTCATGGCATGGGTCATCTCTTCCTGGGCCTGTACACGCATCCAGTTGGCAAAACCGGGCAGATTCATTTTTTCCAGTGCCGCCGACATGGACCAATACAGGTAAGCCGAATACGTTTCGGCGTTGATTTGCTTATTTATCAACTGTTCCACTTTCTTATTTATCATGGTTTTCTCCTTGCCACCGGAAAACATCCCGATTGTCTTATTATAAACTCTTTTACGCTTTCCAAAGTCCGTGCAGGTTGCAATATTCACGAGCACTCACACTTTGCGCATCAATCATAAAGGTTGCCTCCGGAGCATCGCCGGAATTGAGAAATTTCCGATACGCCTTACTGTCTGCCAGCAGCTCAATCCATTCAATGTAATGCTTTTCTTCCATCGGATGAGCAACAGAGCCAACCTTCACCTTGTAGCCGCCGTCGATCTTCTCGATAACCGGTACATGCTTTTCTTTGGCCGCATCGGTCGTATTTTCGACCATTTTTTTCATCGGCTCACCGCAGCAGACCAGTTCACCGTCTCCGCCATGGAGTACCTCAACGATATTTCCGCACACCAAGCATTTATAAACTTCAAGTTTCGCTGCCATTTTCAAACTCCTTATCCAAAAGTTTTCTGTTCCCTTTTTACAGTTTATACGATACCTAAATCCTTGTGCTTTGCAAGGATATTGTCCGCTAATTGGTCAATCGCTGAATACGTCTCTTCTTTCGGCAATCCTTTACATAAAACCGGCTCGAACATTTCCGCTTTGACATTCGATATCAATCCGGTCAGTTGCTCGACCATCTTGCTGCCCCAGCCATAAGAACCGATAATGCCGATATGTTTTGTCTTGGGCCGCAAAGCATTCATGAGAGCCGCGCAATAGACCGCCGATGGATGCGCCCCGATCAAAACCGTCGGGCAGCCAAGAATCACGGTTGCCGCATCGACCAACTCAATGACCAGTTCCCCTAAGTCTACGGTCGTCAGGTTAACCTGCTGAACGCCGACACCGCGGTCCATCAGCACATCAACCAGATACTCCACCATTTTTCGTGTACTTTCATGCATGGACACATACGGCACAATGACTTTATTGGCAACTTTCGCCTCATCCACCCAATCTTGATACGCCTCAAGGATAAGGGAAGGCCGATTATAAACCGGGCCGTGACTGGGCGCAATCATTTTGATGTCCAGCCCTTCCAGTTTTTTGAGATTACCACGAATGGAACTGCGAAACGGCATCATAATCTCACCGTAATAGCGTTTGGCTGCTTCAAGTACCTTGGATTCATCTTCAACATACAGAGAACCGGTCGCCTGATGCGAACCGAAAAAGTCGCAGGAAAACAGAATATTATCTTCAGCCAACCATGTACTCATCGTCTCCGGCCAATGCACCCAAGGGGTATAAATGAACCGCAGCGTTTTGTCACCGAGTGATAATGTCTGTCCGTCCTCGACTTCAAGAAACCGGTCGTCCTCAAGATGCAAATGGTCTATTAACATTGATTTGCATTTGGGATTGGTCACGACTTTAGCATCGGGATACATCAACAGCATATCCGGAATGCTCCCGGAATGGTCCTGTTCGGCATGATGACTGATAATATAATCGAGATGATCAACCCCTATACGAACGAGGTGAGCAACCAGTATTTGGGTTTTGGCCGGGTCCACCGTATCCAGCAGTGCGGTCTTTTGACTGCCTTTGACCAGGTAAGCATTGTAGCTGGTTCCGTCCGGCAACGGAATCAACTCATCAAACAAACGCCGATCCCAATCCTGAACGCCAACCTCATAGACATTATTTGCAAGTGTTCTCATCGTAAAACCTCACATATTACTCCGGTGTTAAAATAAACAGACTTACTTGACTTCGTTCACGACGTTCAAAGCCGCTTCGTAATCCGGTTCCTGTGCTACTTCGGGGACTATCTGAATGTACTGAATTACACCGTTGGCGTCCACCACCAGCACCGCACGGGCCAGAAGCCGCAACCCTTTAATCAGGAGGCCGTATTTTGTTCCGAAATCCCCCTGCTGATAATCCGACAGTGTCTTGACCTGCTCCACACCCGCGGCTCCGCACCAGCGTGCCTGGGCAAACGGCAGGTCCATGCTGATTGTCAGGATAACGACATCGTTGCCGAGTTTGCCGGCTTCTTCATTGAATTTGCGTGTTTCCGTGTCGCATACTCCTGTATCCAACGAGGGCACCGACGCGATGATAATGGTCTTGCCTTTGTAATCAGACAGACTAACGGGGGACAAATCATTCGCAACCACTGTAAAATCCGGAGCCGCCTGACCAACTTCAACAGGTGCCCCCAGAAGGGTTAGCGGATTTCCCTTCATTGTGATGACATTTTCTTGTTCCTGCATTGTAGGACTCCTTTCACAACCGCTTTGCATTAGAATACCGCAGATAAATCCAATTAACAAAAGCCGGTTTTTCATTTTCACTGCTTCCGTATTTTTGAAGCAGGATAAATCGGGCTGCCAATCTCACTGCTCGACATCGGTAAACCGGATTCATCGGTCTGCTCCTGTTTTATTAGTAATTCGTTGCTTCCTGCTCGAAATACGCTTGCGGGTGTTCACAGGCCGGACAGGTTCCCGGTGCTTCCAGTCCTTCATGCACATACCCGCAATTCCGGCAGACCCAGCGAACTTTTTCGCCGCGACGGAAAACTTCACCCTTTTGGATATTGGTACGAAATTTGATATAACGATCGCGATGCCTGGCTTCCGCAACAGCAATCTTGCGGAAAACTCCCGCAATTTCTTTAAAGCCTTCTTCTTCGGCCGTCTTGGCAAATCCCGGGTACATTTCCGTCGTTTCATGGTTTTCGCCCGCAGCGGCTTCCTGCAGATTTTCCTCTGTCGTTCCAATTACACCGGCCGGAAATACGGCACACACTTCAGCTTCGCCACCTTCGAGAAACTTAAACAACCGTTTGGCGTGTTCTTTTTCCTGGTTGGCTGTTTCCTCAAAAATTGCCGCGATTTGTTCATATCCTTCCTTCTTCGCCTTACTGGCGTAATACGTATAACGGTTACGTGCCTGAGACTCGCCACAAAAAGCCGTCAAAAGATTCTTTTCCGTCTGCGTTCCTTTCAAGCTCATTTTAGAACCTCACTTTCCTTTCACTTCGTTATTTTCGTTTACTCTATTATAGACTTGTTTTCGATATGCATACACATTCCGCATAATCCTTCCAGATATACGGTTTTACGCAATATTTTAAACTGTCCTTTCAGTTCATCCGGGATATCAATATTGTCAAACGGCTTATGATGAAAGTCAATCACTTTGCCGCACTTCATGCATAAAAAATGCTGGTGGTCTTCCAGTCCCCCGTCGAATCGACGCGGCTGGCCGGTTCCTTCAACCACAAAAGCCGCCCCAATTTCAGATAACGTATGGAGCGTACGATTAACGGTATCCAAAGAAATATTGCTGATTTCATCCCTTACTTTCTGACAGACTTCCTCAGCAGTTGGATGCGTATCCATGCCGACCAATGTTTTATAAACAGCAACCCGCTGGGGCGTAATCTTGAGTCCATGTTGGCGGCAACGCTTTTCAAAATCGACTAACTTATTGTCATTACTTGAGTTATGTTGATTTTCAGGCATTCTTCATTTTTTCACTTTAGTTTTCAAAAACTCACATCAATTAGTTGTCTATACTATTTAATATCTACTCCTATTTGTCAAGATAGTTTTTGCGATTTTCTAAAAAATTTCATACCTTTATCATAATCGTAAGCAGTAATTGCATTTTATCGTCGCAGGTAGGAAATTTAGGTAAAAATGACGATTTCTAACGCGTTGTGCGAGTTTTAATTTACCAGTAACCTGAGCTTTAATGGCTCAACATTACGCATTATATTGATACACACACCAATCGTATGCGACAGGATTTTACGAATAATTCGATTCATAAGATGCCACAAATCTCT
>JADHXS010000089.1 GCA_016782835.1 Phycisphaerae bacterium
AGCCTTTACCGGTGTGTCAATCTGAACGCTGCCAAAGAAAACCGGTGAATCAGTCGTATGACAGTCTTTGCAGTTTCGAACCCCCAGCGATTGTTCAGCCGGCCGGACATCATGCGCCATCGGCCAGGCGTAAGGCCGTGCAGCTTCATGAGCCTGATGCTGCAGTTTCTTTTCTGCATTCAGTGAATAAAGCCTCCCGCCCGCAATGTAAACAGCGGATTTTTCTTCTGTGCTGAGGGTCTTTAAAACACCGGCAATCTGTTCGTCAGTCAACGGACGCCAATCATCATTCTTTTCAACATCAGCATCTAAAATATCTTTTGCCTTTTTAAGCACATTTTCCGGAGCAATCGGGACGACTTTCCCTCCGTCCTGAAACCCCCAAAATGCCGGCCAGAACAGTTTGTAAGGACCAATTTTGCCGTCAGGCCCCTTCATCAGCACCGGGGCATAAACATGCGGCTGAGCAATATCCAGATTATGCTTTCCATGAAGCCCGGTTTTATGCATTCTGGCCATTTTCCAGCGACCGGCGGTTTCTTCAGGCCAGGTACCGGAGTGACATGCCGTACAGGTCAGTTTTTCAAAATGAATCGTGGGAATGCCCCAGTGTTCCGGTTTCGGTGCGCCAAGACGGGCCGATGCAGACACATCCGCATCATCGCCCAAGTGGCAACCTTCACACGTCAGTTCCCGGCCCGGATCTTCTGTTTCAAAACCCCGGGTAATCATGTGGTCGTCACCATTTCGATGGCAATCGATGCAGTTCAAACCGGATTGCAGATGAACATCCTTGTCCCGTGTCCATTCTTTCTCTTCACTGATGTCCAAATTCTGATTGGAATGACAGAAATAGCATCTATCATTGGTGGGCACGGTAATATCAAAAAAGACCATATCATCCTTATCAAAAACGCCCTCGTTGTATGACACTTTGATCCCTTCATCAAACTCCGGATCAAAAAAATCGTCCAGGCTCATTGCAACTCCCTCGACGACCGCTTTCCCGCTGGACGCAGTCGGAATCCAGCGATAGTTCTGGCGTGCCGTCTGCAATGCGGCCATACTTTGATCTTCGCGAAAATCCGCATGATGGCAGGCAAGGCAATTGATTTCATATTTTCCGCTGATCGCCTGGCGAATCACCTCGTCAGGATCTTCGGCGTCCATCTGACCGTAACTGCCGCCGGGAAAGTGGCTGTAAAAGATTTTCAAGAATTCCCAGGGACTGATCCCAAGTTCTTCAGGGGCGTACGTACCTTCCCATTGACGTGCGGTAATGGGAATCTGAGTGCGGGTTATCGAGTCCGTGAGAACCCAGGGCTGTCCGGGCCTTCCCGCTTCAACGTCGGGATTATGACCGTTGAAATGCCAACCGGAAGCAATCTTTTTATAGTCATGGCATTCACCGCAGGTTTTTTCAATGGAAAACGGCTTCGGGTCTTTATCATTGGCACGAATTTGCATGCCGTTCTCATCCAAAAGTTTGAAAAGATGTACCGGGATGCTGCGATTCCCGTCATTGCCTTCACCAATCAACTCTGTCTCATCGACGGGTTCGGCGAAGGTATTTGACAACAGTACCCACAGGAACAGTACTAATGTAATCTTTTTCAATGTGATTTTCATCCCTGAATTAAATTTGAAAATCCTCATCCTTAAATTCTAAACGAGCAGACTTGCTAACGGCTTCGTTGACTTTCAAAACCGTCACCGCTGTCTCATAACCGACCTCGGCCGGGCAATTCAATTTTTCTGTGCCGCGAATCGCGTTGAAGAAATTAAACAAGTGCGGCTGATGATAAGGATCGGTAAATTCAACCGGCAATTTATATTCTGCTGCCGGTATACTTTCACGTACATCCAGCACGGCCTCATTACTTTTATCATCCACCACTTTTAACCCCTTTGCTTTTTCAATATATCCCTTAGCGACCCAGGGGTCCCACTTGGCTTCATCGACCCAACCTTCGCGATAAACACTGCCCCGGCTGGAAGCCTCTGAGATGACCAGTGTTCCTTCGTCCCCCATAAAGCATTCATAGTATCCGTTGGCACTGTTAGTTGTCAACGTTTGATAGAAGGCTCGCACCGGCCCTTCTTTGGTTTCATATTCATAGATCGCCATGACATTATCATACCATTCGTGGTCTTTCCAATAGTCAATGCCGCCGCTGGCGATAACACTTTTCGGATTGCAGCCCAGGAACCAGGTATAAATATCGATCTGATGGCTTCCTAAATCAACAATCGGCCCGCCGCCAAGCCCTTTATACCAGCGCCAGTTCCGGAATTGATTCATATTCTTAAAACCGTATTTTTGAAGTGTTCCCTCATCAATTTCTGTACCCTCAGGCCAGCCCAAATCTTCACACGACTCCTTGCTGCGATTCCACTGACCGTTAATGGTGGTTATCTGCCCAAGCAAGCCGGCTTCTTTGATGAGTTTATCATAACAGTGCAGATACCGGGGATTACTGCGGCGCTGATGGCCAATCTGAAGCAACTTACCGGCAGCCTTTTGAGACTCAAGCATTCTCCTTGCACCTTCAATAGTATTGCTCATCTCTTTTTCACAATACACATGAAGCCTTTTTTCCATGCATGCTACTGTATGCTCAGCATGCCAGAAATCCGGCGTGGCGACAATGACCGCATCCAGGTCTTTCTCGGCATCAAGCATTTCCTTATAGTCTACATAAGGTGTACCTTTGAAGCCATACTTTTTGCCATACGCTTCCATTTGTCGAGACACTCGTCGGAGGTTCACTTTCTCCCATATATCACACACCGCCATAAAACGAATGCTCGGGTCCTCCTTCTTTAAAATAGCAGACATCAGCGCCTGCCCCTGCGCGCCAGCACCCAGCAGTGCGACATTAATGACATCCTTCCTGGAATCCGGGACATCGGCTCCCAATGCCTTGCCGCTGACATACAACCCGGCACCCATCGCCGCAGAAGTCCGAAGAAACTCTCTTCTGTTTAAGTCTTTAAGCATAACAACACAACCCTTTTTAATCTCTTAGAGTTCTTTAATCTTTACATTTCGATACTGAACACTGAAACCATGATCCTGCAGACCGATATAGCCTTGACGGGGCAGGTCTTTATAGGCAACATCAAACTTATTCGCCGTCCCATCCGGATTTTTATGCGCTTGGGACCAGTCATTCAAATCAATATTGATGACGGGCTGATTGTTCAACAGAACACAGATATGGGCGTCTTCGGCGACAATTGTCATGCGATTCCACTGACCGGCAGGTTTTACAGAATTCACTGTCGGTTCTTTGATATCATAAATTCCCCCGCAGATGTGCTTGTTAACAGGACTGCCGTAGGAATTGGCAACCTGAACCTCAACCCAAGGCAGCCACTCATGGTTTTGCGCACGCAGGAAAACACCACTGTTGGACTTTTCATCCAGCTTGAATTCCAAATCCACAACGAAATTACCGTATTGGGCTTTAGTCCACAGATCTCCCCCCCCACCTTTGAGATTCAGCACACCGTCTTCGAAAAACCAGTTGCCTTCCTTATAATCCCCATTCGAAAGCTTTTCGTCAAAAAGACTCTTCCAGCCTGTAGGCTTCAGCGAACTCGCAACAGAATCGAAATAGGCGATACTTTGATGAATTTCCGGCAGGTTATTGTTCCAGTTGTATTCATACTCGATTGCAAAGGTCCCTTGGTAACCCTGTCGATGCAGTTCTTCCAGAATTCCTTTCATCCGCCCCTGACCGGTTCCCCAGATCACATCGTGACCGTCATCAATTTCCTTGATATGCACATCTCGAATCCGTCCTTCCAGTTTCTTCAGGCAATCAACCGGATCCAGACCGCTGCGCACCCAGTGCCCCACATCAGTACAGGCACCAATCCACTTGCTGCGGCCCTGGCACACCTCAAGAACCGTATCCGGATTCCAGTAGTAACTGGGCTTGGGATGGTTATGAACCGCCAGTTTGATCTTGTATTCCTGACAGAGTTTATCAATGAGATCAAACTGTTCCGGCTTGGGTTCCGAAGCAATGGTCTCGATCCCCATTTCCTTTACGAATTCAAATAATTTCCGAGCTGCGGTTTCGTTCTTGGGAATCCCGGCAACGCCAAAAGCAAAAATCTCAACTCCGGCATCCTTAAGTTTGGCCTTAACCTCTTGGCGCTGTTGAGGGGACAGGTCGGGACCAAATTTTACGGTTATTTCGGACGACACTTTTTGGCCGGGATAAGCCTGGATATAATCCAGCCCCAGAGAACGCGTCTTGTCGATTGCTTCAAAAAGTGTAAACCGGTTGAAGGACCATGCCTGCACGCCCACCCGCCAGCCGTCATAAGATTGAGGGGCAGGATGTGTATCCGGGCATTCTGTTTGAGCGATCACCATTGACGACAGTATAGCAAAACTCATTAAAATAACAACATTCTTACGCATCAGATTCCCTGCCTTTCTGTGTCCCGGCATTCTTTTCAAGATACCATCCCTCACGGTAGGCCGGGTTGACATATGAGTTTAGTTCCGGAATATTGGTCACCTGCATCGTGTCACCATCCCACAGAATTTTCTCTCCGGGCCTGAACAGACTTAAATTGCCCATCAGAACCATTTCAGTAAACGGCCCGGCATAGTCAAAATTCGAACTGGACTGTCGTCCCTCTTTTATAGCATTGATCCAGTCCATTTCATGGCTGGTATTAACACGCGCAAGGGTCGGCTCCGGTTTTTTATAGGCCTTCATTTTTGAATAAGGAATTAACTGCGGACTCTGGGCATAACATCCACACATCAGTTTCCCTTTATCGCCGACGAAGATAACACCATTGCCGCCCTGCCCCATACGCCGACCTTCTTCCAAATCATCAGGGCGTTCCGGCATCAAACCGCCATCATACCAGTTGACCTTCACTTCCGGCATCGTCTCCCGTTTAGGAAATTCAAAATGGATCTTTGAACCCAATGGGAACGACTCTTCCAACTTAATCTGCCGTTTCTGCTGTTCCGTTATTAAGGGGACGAAACTGCCTTGCACACTGGTGGGATACTTCAACTTCAGCGCCCAGAATACCGGGTCGAGAATATGACAGGCCATGTCGCCCAGTGAACCCGTCCCGAAATCAACCCAGGCACGCCAATCCCAGGGATGGTAAACCGGGTGATACGGTCTGAAAGGAGCAGGTCCCAAAAACAGATCCCATTCCAACGACTCCGGAACAGGTGGTGTGTCTTTCGGACGTTCCAGTCCCGTCGGCCAGATCGGTCGATTTGTCCAGGCGTGAACCTCACGCACCTGGCCAATAGCACCGTCCCATATCCATTCACAAATACGGCGGATATCATTACTGCTGTGTCCCTGATTGCCCATCTGGGTCACAACCCCGTATTTGCGAGCCGCTTCGGTCAAGATGCGGGCTTCATGAACCGTACGAGTCAGCGGCTTTTGGACATAAACGTGTTTGCCCCGACGCATGGCCTCCATGGCAATACAGGCATGTGTGTGATCCGGCGTCGCAACGATAACCGCATCGATCTTATCGCCCATTTTATCCAGCATCACACGATAATCTTTGAATTTTTTGACATCAGGATACTTTTGAAAAGTCTTTGCCGCATAATCCCAGTCCACGTCACACAATGCAACAATGTTTTCGGTGTCACTGACCGCACCGAGATTATTCCCTCCCATGCCACCGATACCAATGCCTGCAATATTCAACTTACTGCTCGGCGGAGTATTACCGTTTTGACCTAACACATAGCTGGGAACGATCGAAAATGCCGCTACACCGGCACCGGTTGATTTCAGGAAATGTCGTCGACTTAATTTTACCTTGTCAATGTTCATAAGCTTAATCTCTAAAAAATAATAATTTAAATATACCAGCCGGGGCGCGGTTTGCGGGTGCACAATTCGTTAGCTTTGTCACTGTTAGTGAATCGCAAGGTTTTTGCATCATAGAGCAGTTTGCCCTCGACGCGGGCAGCGATATTTGCCATCAGCGCGGTACTGGTTAGCTTGGCACCGTAACCAAAATGAGAAAGCGGAGCGTCATATGGAATCAATCCCTTTGCGGCCTCAAGGAACTCTTCGGTATGTTTTGTTCCGGGTATGACGATTTCCTGCTTTCCGAATGATTTGCGGTATGAGTCAGGAATAAGTGCAGCGGACTCACAATAATTGCCGCTCAACCAAATGGTGCCTCGTGTTCCGAGAATGTAAGAGCCTGAGCCCCTGAGCTCGCGTCCCTCTTCCAAGGCAGCAGGACGCGGAGGCGTATGGGAGCCGTCATACCAATAGGAAATAAATCCAGGCCGATTTCCCTTTGACGGAAATTCCCATTTTACGGTCTTTCCCACCGGATATGAATCAATGGCTGGACCGGTCTGACTGAGGCACTCAACGCTGGTGGGATAGCCCGGTTCCAGAATTTTGTAAAAAGCATTCATGAGATGGCAGCACCAGTCGCCCAGTGCACCATTGCCGAAATCGATCCAGCCGCGCCATCTTTTGGGGTGATAATGCTTGTCCAGGTAGGGACGGACTGGAGCTGGTCCCAACCATAAATCCCAATCCAGGTTCTCAGGTACCGGATCTTTTCCTTCCGGCGTAACGATACCATCAGAGAACCAGCCACCGTGTTTCCCTGTCCAGGTATGAACTTCCTTGACCTCACCGATAGCACCAGCTGCGAGGTATGCATGCGCCAAACGCCATCCGTTGTTTGACATGCCCTGGTTGCCCAGCTGGGTTGCGACTTTATACTTTTCGGCCTCTGCGGCAAGCTGCTGAGACTCCCAAATGGACCAAGTCAAAGGTTTTTCACAGTAAACTGCTTTGCCGGCACGGATGGCACGGATTGATGCTGCGTAGTGGTGATGGTCAGGTGTAGCAACCCAGACAGCATCAAAGTCATCGGCATGCTCGAATAGCTCACGATAGTCACGGTATTTTTTAGCATTGGGGAACAAGTCAACTGCGGAAACATCTCCTAACCTTTGGCTTGGGCAGGTAAAGGCAGTGGTGTCCACATCACAGAGTGCCACGACATCTTCATTCTTGACCGCATTCAATCCATAATTGCCTCTGCCGCCGACACCGATCATGGCAAATCGCAGTTTGCGGTTTTCAGCACACCGTCCAATATATGGAAAAGCTAATGCGGTTCCAGCTGTAACAGTAGCGGTTTTTAGGAAATTTCGCCGATTCATTTGTGTTTTCATTTAAGACATCCTTTCATGTTAATGCTGTTATTTCAAGGATTGTTGAAGTTTCAGCATAAATATTTATGAGGCTAAATAATCCCTCAATTAACTGTTATTGCTTCTGTTTGGCTCAATTTCTCTTTGGGCAATGGAAGCGTTACCTTGCCTGTCGCAGCCCACTCGGCGCCCCGTTGTAAAGTGATCTGAAATCCCAGACCTTCCATTTCTTTGGCAGCATGTCCATAAATCGTATGAAACACTCTCCCCTTGTGATAATCAATAACCATCAGCCCCGGTTCCTGCTCACCTGTACCTCCGTCTTTTTCATCAGAAAAGGAACTGGCCAGAACAGTGAGGTTTTCTGCGGGACCGCGCAACTTGCCATAAATTTCATCGGTGACATGCATCCATTGTTCAGGAAGCCCTTTCATAATCGGATGGTCGGGTTCATGGGTTACGACAAGGGTAGAGACCTTTTTCCCATGCGTCCCCCCTCCGCCGGGAGATGTGTCTCGTATCCATTCACCGTTTCTATATCGCAGCATCGGTCCGGATTTTTGGTTTCGTCCTCCCCAGCCACCAACGCCAATCATTTTATTATATTCATCCCATTTGGAAAACGCATTGTCAGCGGCGTGAATCACCACAAAGCCGCCGCCCTCACGCATGTATTTTTCAAAATCCTCTTCAACCTCTTTGGGCCAGGACTGGCCGTTATAATTACCAACAACCACATCATAGTCACTGAATACCGGTCGCCAATTGAGCCATGCTGCCTCATTGTCCTGTTTGACTTTGGCCACTTCGTTTTCCCAATCCGCCACTGCTTTTTCCCAGGCGTCCACTTTTGAAGGATCGTTTTTATCGTCCTTATTTATTCCTGGTCTTTTAGGCGGTGCTTCGGGGCTGGTACATACATCGACTTTGAAGCGTCCGGTTTTTTCCAGAATGTCTTTGATCACCGGGGTTGTTTCGGCCCAATTGTGATTATTTTGACCATCGATTAATAGAACATTTATTTTAGCCGCACCTGCATACGCTGTCATCTTTCCGAACGCAAGGAGTCCGATGAAAAGAACGGCCAAAATACACTTTGCATACTGATTTGTTTTTGTCATGTCATTATCCTCAATTACACATTTCCCATATAACATTTTATATCTTAGCTCAGCTATCCCGATACATCGGGACTGAGCCTTCTTATGCCTTTAAAAACCTCTTGCCGAAGCAGGTTTAAGAGCTAATCGTGAAAGGCATTTGTCCAATTCACGCTGAACCAGTACAGCTGCACTGGTATCAGTGCCATTTCTCTGGTAATAGCCATGCCCGGCCTCTATGCACTTGTTTAATTGTTTCAAGGCTTGTGAAGGTTTCTACATGGCCATCATTATATGCCGCGTTCAATTTCACTTTGCCTATCTGTTCTTTTACCTGATCATAAATCTGGTCTTGGGGCATTGTATAGAATCCAGTATCGACTCCATTCTTTTGGTAGAAACTATTGCCTTTTTCACCGCCCTGTATTGGGTGATTGGAATTCCAGTTGCCAGCCTGTCGTTTGGTAAGGGTATCGGCGAGCATTAGTTTAGCGTGTGATCCTTTGCGGGCTTTTGGGCCGAATTTCAGGCCCGGTCCGACAAAGAACGGATTATTATTATCAAAGGCATCACCATCGTCTTCTGCAAAACCGCCGTAACTCCAGTATGCCGAGAAGGTAAGTTCAACAAAGGGAAAATTGACCAGGTCGGCATTATCGTAAATCCATTCGTATGTTCTTTCAACGCCATCCAGGCCTTTTTTTTTCGACTCGGGATGCAGCGGCGAAAGCGGACAAAACCAGACATCCACAGAATCAATATAACCTTTGTAAATCTCGCTGAGGTATCCGCTGGGGTTGTAGTAAACGTTAATCACGTCAGCCATTTTAATCGGTTCCCCCCACCACCTGCGAATGCCATCTCCGCTTCTGGTGCTGATGTGTTCGGGGTATTCTAAATTATTTGAGGCGGCATGGGTAATGACGGCTGTTGTTATAGCTCTTTGTCGAGTTTTGCAGATGGTGAGGTTGGCTTTTTCTTTGGCCAGTTTTAGTGACGGCAAAAGCATAGATAGCAGAAGGGCTATTATCGCGATGACTACGAGGAGTTCGATGAGGGTAAAACCATGTAGGGATTGACGCCGTGAAACGGTATCATGATGCCAATGTGAAACCAAAACTTTATTAACCTGGGATTTCCCATCTAACAGTTTACTAAACATTATTCTACCCTTTCAATGAGAACAATTTTACCAAATTCAACTTGAACTATCAAGATTTCTCTTTTCCGAGGCGGTTTTCTTGCAAATTTATACAAAAGACCAGATTTGCAGGTCCCAGGCTGCTTGAAATCCCTGCTTGAGTCCAGACCTTGACTGCTATAGTGTTCATCAAATCAGGTTTTTCAGCGATTCTTCTCATTAGTCATATCCAATTGGTATTGGTTTCAAGTGTTTGATTCTTTCAAGGATTTCATAAAACAGAGATTTCGACACCAACACCTCTGCCCTGGGATTTCCCATATACCATTGTATATCTTAGCCCAGCTATCCCGATACATCGGGACTGAGCCTCTTTTCTGATAGAATATCACATTGCTCTCAACAATTCAAGGTTTCCAGCTTCTTTTTGAAACTATTTCAGCAGGACCACTTGTGAAAATACAAATTTAGCAACTGATTATCGTTTCTTTGACGCACCTCACCCGATGTCTCT
>JADHXS010000090.1 GCA_016782835.1 Phycisphaerae bacterium
AGCAGTGCCGAATTGATCGACCAGATGCAGCGGCGATTGATTCATCGCGGTCAACTCAACAAAAACGACATGAAAGAACTCGTTTCTCAAGTCACTCATGCCGTCAAGCCGCACAAATCCGATATGATTGAAGTTTTCGCTCGTAAAGGGATTATCGAGCCGTTTACCAAGGGACAGCTTCATTACATCAACATCATGCGGAAAAATGATCTGACGTTCTGCATCGGTCCGGCAGGCACGGGAAAAACCTATTTGGCTGTGGCCGTGGCCGTGGCGATGCTGAAGAAAAAACAAATTCGGAAAATCGTTCTGGCCCGCCCCGCTGTGGAAGCCGGTGAACGATTGGGATTTTTGCCCGGTGACTTGCAGGCCAAAGTCAACCCGTATCTGCGGCCGTTATTTGACAGTCTCGAAGATATGATGGAATTCGGTCAGATGAGCAAGTTCATGGAAATGGATATCATCGAGATCATCCCGCTGGCCTTTATGCGGGGACGAACCCTTAATGAGGCGGTCGTTATTTGTGATGAAGCGCAAAATACGTCACGCTCCCAGATGCTGATGTTTTTAACACGACTGGGACGTGGTTCTAAAATGATTATTACCGGCGATATTACACAAACCGACCTGGAACCGGGGCAGAAAAGCGGACTGGTTGAAGCGATTGAGACCCTGCGGAATATCCGTAATATCGGCTTGGTCGAGTTGGACAAGCTGGACATTGTTCGCCACAGTTTGGTCCACCGGATTGTCCAGGCCTATGATGAGAAAAAGCTGAAGGAAAAAGGAAACTGATTAGAATAAATGGCAATTGTTAAGAAAAAAAAGAAGGTTAGTTCCCGCCGTCAGCAGGTCCGGAACACCATTGCCACCGAGCGATTCGCCAAAGTTGCCTCGGCCATCAACAGTCCCTATCCGATGGCTGTTTTGATTTTACTGTTATTTATCGCCGCCGTAACCGCAACGCTCGGAGTTGACACGAGCAATGCTGATTTTTATCTTAAAGGCATAAAACATTTTAAACCGTGGCATCAACTGGCTTCCCTGAGTATCATTATCAGTCTTATCAGTATAGGGGCAGCTCTCTATATCCATCATTATCAACCACGCGTCATTTTAAAACCGGCGCGCATGGTCGCATTGTCCGTTCTTTTCTGGTTATTGCTGGCATTGACACGAATTTTCTCCATCTTTTCGGGCTGGAGTTATCTGGTCGTTGGTACGGCAGTCGCCTGTGCTATTATCCTGACAATTACGTACGACCAGCGGTTTGCCATCGGCATGACGACTTTTTATGCTATTTTGGCATGCTTTGCTGTCAATACCGTCGCATTTGTTGAAATGTTTGTCTTTGAGATTTTCCTGTCCATGATGGCGGGAACGGTTAGTTGTTGTTTCAGCCTGCATGAAATCCGCACACGGAAAAAACTGATTGAGGTTTCTTTATTGGTCACAATCGTTGTGTTTATGATGGTGACGGCATTGGAGATTATCCAGGGGATTTCTTATAAAGAATACCTCATCCATGCTACGGCTGCGGCTGGTTCAACCTTTTTCGTGGGAATCTTCATCCAGGCCTTTTTGCCGATTATCGAACAGGCCTTCGGCATTGCCACCAGCATGACGCTGATGGATTACAGCGATGCCAACCAGCCGCTGCTAAGAAAACTGGCGATGGATGCCCCCGGCACGTTCAGCCACAGCCTGCTGATTGGTTCGATTGCCGAAGCAGCGGCTGAAGTGATCGGCGCCAACGGGTTGTTGTGTCGCGTCGGAGCGTATTACCATGATATCGGCAAAATCAGCAAGGCCGGCTATTTTGTCGAAAATCAGATGGGCTCAACCAGCCGCCATGACCAACTGTCGCCGACCATGAGTCAACTTGTGATTGTCGGGCATGTCAAAGACGGTATTGAGATTGCCAAAGAATTCGGCTTGCCCGCCGTGCTGCGTCAATTCATCGAAACGCATCACGGGACAACCCTGATGGAATATTTCTATCACGAAGCCCGAAAAAAACAGGATGACAAACAAAATACTGTCTCCGAATCTGAATTCCGATATCCCGGCCCCAAACCCAAAACCAAAGAAGCCGCCATCGTGATGCTTTCGGATGCGGTGGAAAGCGCCGCACGCTCGCTGACGGATCATACGCATGCGAAAATCGAAAGTATGGTTCACGCCATCGCGATGAAACGGCTGCAGGACGGCCAGTTTGATGAATGCGACCTGACCCTTCGCGAACTGAGTCAAATCGAGATCAGCCTGTCGAAATCCCTGGCCGCTCACCATCACGGGCGAATCGCCTATCCAAAAACCGAGGACAAGCCTAAAAGCAACGTCAGCGAACAGCCGGAAACGCTCACGACTTTTTCTACACAACAGACAGAGCGGGACAATAACAATCAGTGAATAATATGAACAACTCCGAAAACATCTGCATACAATTTGACTGTGAGGCTGACGACGAAGTCGATTTATATCGGCTTAAAGCACTGGTTGAAAATACCTGTATCGAATTGAATGTCCCGAATGTCAATGTCCAAATCAGTATTGTCGATGATGCCGGAATGATTGAAGTTCATCAGCAGTTCCTGAACAAAAGCACGACAACAGATGTTATCAGCTTTGACCTAAGCGATGAATTCGAGTCGGGGCGAAATTTCCAGATTGTTGTCAATATGGAGCAGGCAGTCCGCCAGGCGAAAAAACGCGGGCATGCTGCCGAGTCCGAACTGGCTTTGTACATCACACACGGACTGCTGCACCAGTTGGGCTATGACGATTGTGACCGGCAACAGGCTCGGCAAATGCATGAAAAAGAAGATGCCATTTTACAAGCGGGCGGTTTTGGTGTAATCTATCACAAACAGGAAGAAACGAAAAAATAAAAGGAGACATTTTTGTGGATGACGTTGGTTGGTCATTGATTTTATTGTGTATTTTCACACCAATATTGCTGTTTTTTACCTTGAACGGTCTGGCCCTTCGTTCGTTTTCGCGTCTGAAACTGCAGGATGCTTTTCGACACGCCGGTCGGGAAAAGCTCATCAATGATTTTCTTGAACATACCGAAAGTTTGACGCTGACCTGTGGATTTTTCAGAATTATTCTGAATACGGCCATTCTCTTTATTCTCATCCATCTGTTTGAAGACCGGCATTTTATTCTGACATTCATCATTGCCATTTGTATGCTGGAGCTATGCGGTTTGCTGATTCCTCATGCATGGGCCAAACATGCCGGCGAATTTATCCTGCCGCGAACCTATCGTTTTCTGAAAGTCCTTTTGTTTATCATTCGACCGCTTTTGGCCGTGTCTGACCTGCATGATCGACTGGTCAAGCGGCTCGCAGGCGTTCAGGAAGCCGATCCTGAACAGGCCCAGGAAGAACGCCAGGAAGAAATCCTCAGCTATGTCGAACAGGGACGCATCGAAGGCATTGTCGATGAAGAAGAAGTCGAGATGATCGAAAACGTTCTCGAATTAGGTGAAACCACCGCCGAAGAAATTATGACCCCGCGGACGGATTTAGTGGCGATTGATGCGTGTAACGGACTGGAAAAAATTCTGGATACAATCCGTGACAAAGGCCACTCTCGCATTCCGGTTTATGAAGAAAACATTGATCGTATCACAGGACTGATTTATGCCAAGGATCTGTTAACGGAAATCGGTAAAGATCCCAAGACATTCAACTTGAAAGAAAAAATGCGTGAGGCTTATTTCGTGCCGGAAAGCAAACTCCTGCGTGATTTACTGCATGAATTTCAGAGCCAGAAGCTGCATATTGCGATTGTTCTGGATGAATACGGCGGAACCGCAGGTATTGTTACCATTGAGGATATTCTCGAAGAACTGGTCGGCGAGATTACGGATGAATATGAAAAAACACCCGCCCAGTCCTACAAGAAAATCGACGACCTGACATTTGATGTGGATGCCCGCATGTATATCGACGATGTGAATGAAGAGATGGATATTAAACTGCCGGAAGAGGAAGATTATGACACCATCGGGGGATTTGTTTTTTCACATTTGGGCTACATCCCGAAAGTCGGCGAGACTTTTGAACATGGTAATGTAAAGATATCCGTCACCGCCGCGGGGCCGCGCGTGATTAAGAAATTGCGTATCAAAAAGAAACCAAACCAACCGCAGCAATAACCATGCAGACCAAAGACCTTGCCATCTGTTTGCGTACCGTGAATTTCTCCGAGACGTCACAGGTGGTTACCCTGTTGACGCGTGAGCACGGCAAAATCGCCGCGATGGCCAAAGGTTCTCGCCGTGCCAAATCATCCTTTGACGGGCCCATTGAAATCTTCTCGTTTGGGCAGGTCATGTTCACCCTGAAGGAAACCGGCGGTCAGTTAGCGATATTGACGGATTTCCAGCAGCCGCCGCGGTTTCGCGGACTTCATGCGAATCTGCGAGCAATGAATGCCGCCCTGTTCGCAACGGAACTAACCGAGGCCTTCCTCGAAGACCATGACCCGCACTCGGCGCTTTTCGACAAATTCATCAAATTTCTGGAAACGCTGCAGGAAGCCAAAGATGAATCGGTCATGTTAGCGTGGCTGATTTTGTATCAGCTCCGGCTGCTGGAGGAAATCGGGCTTGAACCCCTGCTGGATACCTGTGTCAATTGTTCGGCCCCTTTCTCAAGTGGCTGGAAAAAAGTGTATTTCTCCAGTCATTCAAACGGATTGCTCTGCCCGAGCTGCGAAACGGCCTTTGTCGAAAAACATGCGATTAGTGCTCCCCATCTGGCTATTTTACAGAATCCGGCGAAGCTGCCGAAAACAGACAGAAAGAAATTACACGAAATCGAGCAATTACTGATTTACCACTTTACGGAACTGCTCGGCAAGCCCCCCCGCATGGCAAAATACTTCACATAAAAGCATGAAAAAACGCTCCTTCATAAAAATGGAAGAGCGCTTAAGTGATTTTCTTTTTGTCAAAACTATTTCACCGAGAATTTGTAGATGGTCGTGGATCGGAATTTTTCGCCGGGGCGAAGAACCGTGGATGGAAAGTCCGGCTGGTTCGGTGAATCCGGGTAGTGCTGCGTCTCCAGACAGAAACCACAGCGGCGCGGGTAAGTTTTGCTTTCCTTGCCCTTGAAGCCATCCAGATAGTTCCCGGAATAGAATTGCACACCCGGCTGGGTCGTATAGGTTTCCAGCACACGACGGCTTGTCGGCTCAAAAGTCCGTGCCGCCAGTGAAAGCTCGCCTTCCTGCGGCTTGTTCAGTACCCAGTTATGGTCGTAGCCGGCACCAAACTTTAGCTGCTCGTCGTCATCGTCAATATGCGAACCAATCGGCATCGGTGCGGTAAAATTCATCGGCGTCTCCTTGACGAGTCGAATCTCGCCGGTGGGGATGGCGCCTTCGTCTGCAATCGGCGTAAAGGCATCGGCATTAATCATCATCTGGTGGTTATAATGACTTTCGGTGCCGTGCCCGGCCAGATTAAAATACGTATGGTTGGTCAAATTGCAAACCGTCGGCTTATCCGTCGTCGCTTCATAATCGATCTTCAAGGTATTGTCGTTGGTCAGCATATAGGTCACTGTTACATTCAGGTTCCCCGGATAGCCTTCCTCCATATCCTTGCTGAGATACTGCATTTTCAGCCCTAAGCCGTCCGCATTTTCAAACATTTGGGTTTGCCAAACGACCTTATCGAAACCTTTCAAGCCGCCGTGCAGATGGTTGGGGCCGTTGTTGATTGCCAGTTGGTCATAGCCCACACCGTCGAGCGTGAATTTTCCTTTGGCAATGCGGTTGGCATACCGGCCGGTGATACAGCCGAAGTAAGGGCTTTTTTCTTCGTAGTCCTTTAAATTGTCAAAACCCAGTACCACATCGGCAAATTGTCCGTCCTTGTCCGGCACCTTGACCGAAACAATAATGCCGCCGTAGTTAATAATTTTGACTTCCATGCCATTGGCATTCGTCACTGTATAAAGATTGACCGCATTGCCGTCCTTAGTCATCCCGAAACCGGATTTATGGATGCCCATTTTACCCAATCCTTTCATCTAAAGATTATCATTTGACGGCTGTCATTTTAGCCTCCGCCTTGTTGTGCTGTCAACCCTAAAAAGACAGAAGCAATTAGGACACTCTTTGGATTGCCTGAAGTGAAAAAATGATCGGGTATAACCGCTCGGCATACCATAATTTGGCGAAATACAGGCCAATCGGCGCTGTGGGAAAATAAGTGCCCTGCCGGGTGTGTTCGATGAGCCATAATAAGCCGCGGTCCACTGTCTCTTTGACTGCCGGAGTCTCAAATCCCATCAGGGCATTGATTGCCAATGCCGTTTCTTCAATCGTCGAGACCGCACCCTTTTTCGATCCCCAGCCAGCATCGTCATTCTGAACGGCCAATAAAAATGCAATGCCTTTTTCGGACATTTGCCGGCATTGCGGCGAATCGTTCAAAAGACCCAATGCACACAACACTTTGGCGGTGCCGTAAACGGGGTTGGTCTTCTGCGGTGAAGATGGATTGCCGAACCACAGCGGCAGCCATGAACCATCCGAACACTGCCCGGCAGATAAATAGATTAAAGCCCGCCGGACTGCGCGTTTCATTTTTTTCTGAAGTTTCAAATCCAGAATTTCATCGTGCCACAGATACCAGGCAGTAATCGCATGAGCGGTAATATCCGGACAGCTTCGGTCAAAATCCAGCCTGCCCCAGCCCCGGCAAAAGGTCGGAACGCCGCCGTCGCTGTTCTGCAGTTTCAGCAGCCATTCGATGCCCGCCCTGACCGCATCCATCACGTTCTCATCCCGTACGCCCAGCGTATGCAGGGCGACCAATGCCCCGGCGGTATCGTCGGCATCCGGTACACTGCCAGGCAGATTCGTCCAGCCCCACCCGCCGGGAGAAGCTCCGGTATAGGGGTGGATACATCGAAACTGCTGGGCCAGATACCAGTCGCAAATTGTTTTCTTTTCCGACGGCCAAAGCGTCTGCTCGCATCCCGGCTGCAGAAGCGCAGAAACCGAAAGATTAGTCAACCACGTGGATAAATTGGTATCAATCGGCCAGCTTCCGTTGCTTCGCATCGAGCGGGTAATAAATTCAACTCCCTTTAAAACCACCGGGTGTTCTTTAAGCCCCATCGCCGCCAGGCTCATTACAACAAACGATGTCAGCGGTGTCGCCTCCAGAAAACCGCCGTTGACCGGCTGAATTGTTTCAAGACGCTGGAGTGTCGGCCCTTTAAAATACATTCGAAGCAAACGGGCAATGGGATTGGCGGGCCGGTCAAAATGAAACTTCACCTGTCCCATCGCAATCAATGCGGGCAGTGCATAACTGACCACATTGAGTTTGAGCCAGCGAAACAACCCCCGCGGTAATGCCGCCAACTCAAACGGCAACGGCTTGATAAAACGCCATCCATTGGTTCCCTGCACACCCGCGAGTGCGCACATCGTTAAAATCGGTATGGCAAACGTGCGGTCTTTGCCATAGACCCGATACACCGCTTCGCAAATTTGTTCCGGCTGCATTCCGCCGGCGTGTGTGCAAATCCTGTTTTCGGCGTTTTTGATAACCGCTTCAAATGATTGTCGGTTAATCCCACAAAATGCCGCATAACAAAGCAGCGTCGTGCTCAGATTGCCCGAATCGAGTTGTTCGGCATCGCCCCAGCTTCCATCCGCCTGTTGAGAGGCCGCAAGCCAGCGTAATCCGCTCTCGATAAATGATTGATATCGCTCCCGGTCAACCTGATAAAGTGCAAAAACCGCAACGGCTGTCGCCAGCGGACTGGAACTGAGCCGGCCGGGCCAGATATTTTCTTCGTTACGCCCATCCAATAATGTTTGGCGCGTATGCGTCAGCGTCTGATGCAAAACAGTTTTGTCAATCGTCTTACATTCCACTTAGATGCCCCAGTGACAGAAGCCCGTAAAACATATATTCCGGATCGCTGATTGCATCGAATGCGTTCGCACAGAAACCCACCTGCCCGTTCCACAGTAAATCAACAAAACACAGACAACTTTGACGAATCGTACTTATGTCAAAGTTCGAGATTGCCAGGCTATGCAAGGCAACTGCCGTGGACAGCAGATCCGCTACGGGGGCAATGGGCATGACGCGAAAACCACCCTCGTCCAGGCATTTCAGCAGCCACGTGGCCGCATCCATATCCTTGACGCTTCCGGTCAGTGTTTTTTGTATCACCATCGCAGCCGCTGTTGCCGGCACGGAAACAGCCGGAATAAGGGTCTCATTGAAAAAACCGCCGGATGGTGATTTTAGTTCTCGGATACAGGCGAGCATTCCTTCCGCTCTTTCCGGGAGCAGTTCAACACCCAAATCCTGATATGCCCCGATTGCCAGAAAACATCCGTATGCCGAGCCGGTTTTTCCGGCATTGAGATGATGATATCCGCCATCGTCACATAAAAATGTTTCTACCTGCTCCCGAAATTCGTTCCGCAGCTTTTCATCGAACGGCTCATTCATTACAAGCATACGCTGGCGAATCAGCGCCGCCAGATGCGCAAGGTCCTGACCCTGTCCGCTCTTGAACGAGTCTAAAAATGAAATAACAGTCGTTGTGTCAAACTCCGCCTTCAGCGCAATCAGGGACAACAATGCAAATCCTGTATAGTACAAATCGCTGTCTGCGCCTTTGCCCCGAAATCCTCCATCGGGATTTTGCCGCCGGGCCAGCATCCGCACGACATCCGCCACACGGGGGCCCAGAAGAAAAGCCGAACGGCCCGCAGCGTCAATCAGACTTTGACGTATATTCATCACAGCATTCCATCTGTTCGTCACCGTCAAATATTTTCGTAATTACCTTTCGCAAAAACGCCTTGCAATCGGACTGCCTGACCGCCTCCAGCGATTCAATCGCCTGCCGGCGAAAATCTCCCAGCAATTTTTCAGCCCGCCTGACGGCACAGTCCTCATTACTGTCAGCCGCCATCGAAGCAATGATTGAAAACGACTTCTGCAAAGCGCCACTTTGTCGGTCATGCAGGTCGTCCCGGATTTGATAAGCAATCCCAAGCGTTTCGCTATACGCATCCAATGCTTTCAGCAATGCCGCATCGGTATCTGCCAAAATCGCCCCGATTTTCAGGGCAACGGCAAACGCAGGGGAGGTTTTTTGTGCAAAAATCTCAATCATTTTTTCTTCCGGCAAGATTTTCTGAGCAGCCATACTTTCTAATTCCGCCCCCTGTCCCCGGCAAAGTTGCCGATGCCCTTCAGAGGCAACCTGTAAAATGTTTGCCTTCTGAGCATCCGAACAGGCCATGTGCGATAAAAGTTCATATCCCAATCCAATCAGGTAATCGCCCGTATTCAGCGCCACCGGCACCCCATATTGTATATGCAGGGTCTGCCGCTGGTAGCGTTTTTCATCCCCGTCCTCAATATCATCATGAATCAGTGAGGCTTTATGAAAACACTCCACCGCAATGGCCGCCTGTTGAACTGTTTGCGGCATCGCCTCAACCTTCGTCGATGTCAGGGTTGCATAAACCCCAGCCGCCAGCATCGGACGATACCGCTTGCCCTCCTCGGACATCCATTCCAAAGCAAGTCGGGCGGCCTGGTTGTCAATATCAGTAAAATAGTCTTTGAGCACATCAGGCTCAAACCAGTCCTGCACCGACTGTTTTAATCGCGTCAGATTGACCGGACTCTGCTGGTCATCTTCAAAAACCTCCAACACTTCCGTCAGCCAGTCCTCATCAAAGAACGTATCCTTACAGCCGTCTCTGAGCAGCGGGATGGCGATGCCGGGAATCGCGGCGGCTTCCATATACGGAAATACACGCTCCAATACGGAAAGACAACTAACGCCAACTGTCGCCTGCACCTGGCCCGATTCAATCATCGCCATCACCACC
>JADHXS010000001.1 GCA_016782835.1 Phycisphaerae bacterium
AGGATTTATTTTTTTGATATTTTATGGGATTTGGGGGGTAAAAAACACGAAAAAGACCGGCCGACAGCAACATGGGACTAAAAAACAATCCCGCCGCTAAAAGCGGCCTAACCGGATTCGTTTTAATAAAAGGTTATTTACTTCAAAATTTCCAGGTACTTGCCATCGTTGAGAAGTTGCTTCCAGTCGGTCCCGGCGAGGTCTTCAACGGTCGGCACATTCAGCGTGCCTTCTTTGGTCAGCGGCAAACGCATGGTCCCCACGACAGGCGAATCGAGGCTCAAGCCCACCTGTGCGGTATAGGGAATCTGTGAACCGGGACGGACATCCCCCATAGATGTCAGGGCATTGAGCAGGTCGAGATAGTTGAAACTCATCGGCAGTGTAACCACTTTTGAACTTTTGGCCGGGATCGTCGTCGCCAGGTCCGCTTTGCCGGCCAGCAAGGGATGTCCGCCGCTTTGCAAATCATAATCCACATTCAACAACGGTAAGTCCAGCACATAGGGGTTTTTGATTTCCACATTGAACAGCAACTCAGCCTCCTTCAGCGACACCTCGCCAAACGAAACCCCCGCCAAATTCGCCGTCGGCTTTTCATACTGCATCAAACTGTTCAGCGTCTCACATCCGCCCGCCAGTAAAACGAATCCCGCCAATAGTACAACCGCACAGTGCTTTTTGTCCATCATGGCTCCTTTCCCGCTGAAATTCATCCCGTTCTTTTCCAAGATTTCACAAGTTGATTATACGCAAACCACCCCATCCGTCAAGACCGTGGCAAAACAGCAAGGCTGAGAAAAAACCGTAAAAACACTGCGGGCACATCGCTTTCGTCGGGCAGAACTTTTCTTTTACACAAATTTTACACTTTCCTGTCAACCTTTCCGGTACTATGATTGTCTATACAGACAACGGGACACCGATATGACACAACCGAGCGACCGAAACCTGGTGGATGCACATATTCGCGGCGATACCGAGGCGTTTGCGACGCTTCTTCGCCGATACGGACCGCCTGTCTTGGGATATTTGACGAAAATGACACACAACAAAGACCATGCTGAAGACCTTTTCCAGGAAACATTCCGGCGAGTCCACCAAAACGCCGGACAATTCCGCGGCGAACACATCAAGCCCTGGCTGTTTAAGATTGCCACCCACACCGCCATCAACCGGTATCGCAAGGAAAAAAATACACCCGCTATCTCACTGAACCAGCCGTTATGCACCGATGGCGTGCATTGCGCAACACTTCAAAGCTCTCTGGCCGCCGACACCGTCGAACCCGGTCGTCAGATGGAACTGGACGAGCAGCGTCAACTGGTGCGAAACAGCCTGATGCAGTTGCCCGAAAAACAGCGGGCCGCACTCGTGCTGAGTTATTACCACAAGCTCAATCACAGTCAGATTGCCGAGGCAATGGACTGTTCGGTCGGTACGGTCAAAACCCACCTGTTTCGGGCACTGAAAAAACTGAGAACCCTGCTGCCCCAGCCAGTTGGAGGGATGCAATGAAACATGTAAACGAAGATAAGCTGATTCAATACGCCTTTGATTTGTTGGAGACAGAACAGCAAAACGAGATTGCCCGCCATTTAGAACAATGCCCCGATTGCCGGACGAAAATGGAGCAGATTCAAAAACAGTTCGCCGTCCTGGATGTCCTCAACGAAGACGCCGCCCTGTCAGAAGAATTGATTCAGCAAACACTGGCACAAAAGGCCGCTGGCGCCAAAACCATTCGGTTTTATCGACGGCTGTGGGTCGAGTGGACCGCTGCCGCCGCGGCAGTGCTCCTGATTTGTGCGTTGCTCCTGCAGAATTTACCCGATACGCATGTTAAAGAACCGGCCCCGCGAGACTTTGACAAACCCGTCGCAAAACTGGATACTAAGGATAACCGCCCCAGTCTTACGGCCATCCCTCCTTCGCAAGGAGGGGAGTCTGAAGACTCTCCCCCTGTTAAGGGCCAGTACCCCGAAGGGGGGAGGGGGTATGATTCTGAATCCATTAAAAACAGCATGGGCACAGCCCACCCTACAATCCATGACGTCAAAATCGTCTCCGCCGATGCGATACCCGACGTTGCCCCCTTCGCACCGGCCAGTGCGATTGAACTGGTCGTTCTGCCCAATCCGGATAAAATGCAGTTAACCATTTACAACTCCGCAGATTTAACACTCGTGCGGGACACACGCCGACTGACGCTCAAACCCGGCTGGAACTGGCTGCAGTTCATGTGGGACGGCACCCTCATCGACCCGACCAGCCTGTCATTGGTACCGCTTCAGCGCGCCGACAAAATTGATATTCAGCAACTGGTCTACCCGGCCCGGCTCAAAGATATCGGCCGCTGGCTCATTCGCTCCGAGGTCGAAGGCTCCGTACCGTTCGAAATTACCTACTTCGCAAGCGGGCTAAGCTGGCGAGCCTTTTATATGGGCACGATGAATGCCGATGAAACATCGATGAATCTCAAAGGTTATGTCAACGTCGCCAACAACTCCGGCCAGGATTTCGAAAACGCCCAGACCCGCCTGGTCGTCGGCGAAACACATCTCCTGGAAGAAATACCCTACCTGGCACAACGGCACTACCCCTACGGCCCGGAGATTATGAAAAATGAAAAAGGTGTAAGTAGATACAATTGGCACGGAGTTAAAGATTTTGATAAAAAAATCCCGATGCTGGGCGATATGCCGGGACTTGGCGGACGTTTTTATGACTATGGTGCCGACAATGCCGACAAGTTAACTATCAAGCAAATCGAAAAAGAAGGCCTCAGCGAATACTTCCTCTATACCATCGAAGGCACCGAAGACTTGCCGAACACCTGGGCCAAACGCCTGCCGAGCTTTGATGTGGATAACATCCCCGTCAAGAGCCTGTATAAATACGACGAGGACCGCTACGCCCGGCAAACCGTCCGCTTTGTCTCGTTCAAAAACGATGCCGAACACAAACTGGGCGAAACACCCATTCCCGAAGGCGCGGTGAAGATATATCGGAACCTGAATGACATGCAGAACCTGTCCTACATCGGCGGCAGCAGTCTTAAATACATCCCCGTCAATGAAGACGTGGAACTGAACCTCGGTCCCGACCAACTAGTCAAGGTCGAACCGGTCCTGATGAACACACAAACCGACAACTACATCTTTGACAACAAAGGCAACATCACCGGCTCCGATACAATTGAAACATGGAAGCTGAAACTGACCAACACCCGCGATATCCCTGTCGAGATAGAGATTACACGAAATTTTGGAACGGACTACTGGGATATAGAACTTAATAACTCTCCCCCTGCCAAGGGGGAGTACCCCGAAGGGGGGAGGGGGTCAATTCCTACCTATAAAAAGCACGACAAAAACCGCGCCCGCTTTACAATAACGCTATCGCCGCGAACAGAAACATCGTTTGCCTATACCGTCACTAACTACCAGGGCCAACGCGCCGAAGCCTACGTCAAAAAATTACAGGAGCAACAAAAATAGGAGTCCCGAAGGGACGCAAGATAGTAGCCGGGCGGCGTAAGCCCCCGGTATTAAATACCAGAAATATCAAGCCCCGAAGGGGCGAAAGAAAAACATTGAAAGGAGACACGATTATGAAGACAAAAACAATTCTAACCAGTATGCTGCTATTCGCAACTCTGGCATCCGTCGCCCGGGCACGGACGAAGCTGGTGGCCCTGCCCGAGCGGGATGCGACCATCATCCGGCTGGACAATCCGAACGCCACCCTCATCGAAGAAGAGCGCGTCCTGACCCTGCAGAAGGGACTGAACAAGGTGGACTTTTCGTGGAACGCAGTGTCCATCGATTCGGATTCCATTCGCCTGACCGTGCTGGACCATCCCGAACAGGTCAAACTGCTCAATGTCAGCTACCCGCCCGGCGAACCGGCGCTCGTCTGGGAGATCGCCTCCGACGGCGACTATGCCGAGACCGTCCGCATCAGCTATCTGCTGTCTAACATCGACCGTCTCGTCACCTACAAGGCCATCGCCGACAAAGCAGAAACCCAACTCGACCTGAAAAGCTATCTGGTGCTGCGCAACTTCTCCGGCGAGGACTTTGACAAAGCCCGTGTGCTGCTGGACTATGGCGAGGCTTTCGAGCAGGGAATCGACCACGAGGAAACCAAGCAAATGCTGTTTTTCAAAGCGCCGCAGGTTCCTATTACAAAAGTCTGGACGTGGGATTCGGCGACATTACCGTGGGACCCGGAACAACTGGAACGACAGAATATCGGCATCCCCGTCAGCTACCGCATTCTGAACGATAAAGACAGCCGTCTCGGTGAATTCGCCCTGTCCGCCGGCAAGGCCCGCCTGTTTCAGGACGACGGCCACGACAGCACCATCTTCCTCGGCGAAGACGTCACCACACTGGTGCCTGTCGGCCAAAAGACCGAACTGTACATCGGTGACAGTCGCGACATCGTCGTCACCCAGCGAAAGATGAAAGATGCCCGCATCAATCTTCGTAAAAACGACAGTGGCACAATCGTCCTGTTTGACACCGACGAACTGATTACCGCTAAAATCGAGAACTTCAAGGACACCCCCGCCACACTGACCATGATACAGCACATTCCCGGCCAGTGGGAAATGAAAAAGTGTACGATGGATGGCAAGAAGGCACAATATACTCGCAAAGACGCCTTCACGCTGGAGTTCGAAGTCCAGCTTCCCGCACGTAACGATGACGGCCCCGCGGTCAAAGAACTTCAAATGCAATACAGCCGGATTAACGTCAAACCGTAGGAACTGATGATTGATGATTGAATAATGATGAATGTCATTCCCGCGAATGGCACCGAATCCAGAATTAAGGAGTTACGCTATGAAAAAGATAATCACATTCACAACAATATTCTTATTAACGGGACTGTCTGCTGCCAAGGTCGATTTAGTCACGTTGCCGAATCGCGATACAACGCAACTGACCATCTACAACTCCGCCGACCTGACACTCGTGCGAGACGGACGCTCGCTGACGCTCAAGGAAGGCGACAACAAACTGCAATTCTCATGGGCCAATACCCTCATCGACCCAACCAGTTTGTCCATGCTGCCGAAGCGTGACGCCGACAAAATCGACATCGCCGACCTGACCTTCCCGCCGCGGGTGCAGAACCTGGGCCTGTGGACCATCGACAGCCAAATCGGCGGCAGTGTGCCGATAGAGATTTCCTACCTGACCAGCGGCCTGTCCTGGCGAGCCTTCTACATGGGCACGCTCACCGAGGACGAAAAAACCATGCGATTGCAGGGATATGTCGTCGTCAGCAACAACTCCGGCGAAGACTACGAAAACGCCCAGACCCGCCTCATCGTCGGACAGGTGCATCTCCTCGACCAGATCGCCGAACTGGCCCGACAGCAATACCCTTACGGCCGACCGGGGCAAGTTCCCCCACCTTCTCCCCGGTCAGCACCAGTAAGACGTGCGGCTGGAAGTGAAGTAATGGATGGCTTCGTAGTGATGGAAGCCGCAATCCCAATGAAAAAAGAAATCAAAAAAGAGGGCCTCAGCGAGTACTTCCTCTACACCATCGAAGGCACCGAAACCATTCCCAATACATGGTCCAAACGCCTGCCCAGTTTCGACACGGACGACATTCCCGTCGTCAACCTGTATAAGTTTGAAGAGGACCGTTACGGCCCCGCCGTCATTCGCTACCTGAGCTTCAAAAACGACGACGAACACGAACTCGGCGAAACCCCCATCCCCGGCGGTATGCTCAAAGTCTATCGCACCGTCGATAACGCCCGGCACCTCTCCTATGAAGGCCAGTCAAACTTTAAATACATCCCCGTCGGTGAAGAGGTTGAGTTAAACCTCGGCGCCGTTTCCGACGTGATCGTCGAGCCGAAACTGATGGACGAAAAAACCGACAACTATCGTTTTGACAACCACGGCAATGTCAACGGCTGGGACGAGATCCGCACGTTTGAACTGGCCATTAAGAACACCCGAAACCTGCCGGTAAAAATCGAAATCAAACGCAACTTCCGCCCGCATACGTGGACGATTAAGAATATCGGCGAGGCAAAGAAATACTACGAAAAGGTGGACCTGGATACGGTCAAATACACGCTGACACTGGAGCCGGAAAGCGAACAAACCATCGAGTATGAACTGACGACCTATCAGGGCACCCGCACCGAAGATTGGGATCGCATGCAAAAACAATAAGGATTTCAAATGAAAACACAAATACTGTTTATTTTGCTGGCTTGTCTGGGGGTCGCAGAAGCTGTCCGGATCACCCTGTTTATGGATACCGAGATGTTCATCAAACGTGCTCAGGATATTGTTATTGCTGACTGCATCACAGAGCCAAACCAACCCGTTTTCGAAGCGGGGATGACTTACAATTGTAAACTTCTGTACACATTAAAAGGAAATCGAGAACCGAGCAACTTCAACGTGTTTACAATCTACCCTTTACAAGCGAACAAACAATATCTGTTGACAAACACCGGCGGTCAGGTCGGGGACACGGATTTTTTGGCGCTCTGCGAGCTTTCCGTCGTTCCGATTTCTCCTTATTTTGATATCGAGAAACTGAAGGATAAATCGCTCACAGACCAATTGCACATGATTTTCGACCTTCGCAAGTATCAACTGCAAAAACAACTGGACCCATTGTTGAAAGAAAAAGGACTCCTGGAAAAAGCTTTGCAGGACCGAACGGACAATTTGTATATCAGTCCCGGGCCAATTGAATTTGATACAATCCATACAACACAGGCAACTGATTACAGCAGCGGAAAGATAACCTACCTGCAATTCGGCGCGCATCAGATGGAGTGGAGCCGTCAAAACGACAACGCCGGCTATCTGTACGTAACCGAACCGGGTACTCAAAAGACCACATGGCAATGGGCGGTTTTGGATGTAAACGATTTCGAACAGCTTCGGTCAAAACCGCTGCATGTGCGTTTTATGGGAGTATACCCGCCGATATATGAACAGACGCTAACCGTTCGACAGGGACAATTGGTTTTACTGCGTCACGGAGAAAATCCGAAAACGGTATATATTGCAAAATTCGAAGAACAACAGGAAGATACTGTTCCGGTTCGATATATCACAGTTTCGGAAAAAAACAACTAAAAATTAAAAGAAGAAAAATATTACTGTTTGCCACCCTTGTATTCACATGGCATGATTGTAGTTGACTTTTCACTATGAATTTTTAACATAACATCTATGACAATCACGAATAGCAACATCGAAGCGATTATTTTTGATCTTGGTCGGGTGCTTGTAGCGATTGACAATACGCTGCTGGTCGAGCAGTTGTTTAAAAAACTGTCCACCGATGACCCGCAGCAGGTAGGCCGCCACACCATGTCCGACCCGGCGATACTCGAGTTCAGCTCCGGCCGCATCACCGCCGAAGCATTTTATCAAAAAATGCGAGCGGCGTATCAATGGGATATCAGCTTTGATACGTTCCGCTGGCTCTGGTGCCGCATCTTTTATCCGATGGACGACATGGAAAATCTCGTGATGCAATTACGCGGTCACGTCAAACTCGGCCTGCTCTCCGATACCGACCCGCTTCACTGGAACCATATCATCACAACCTGGCCCTGGCTGGGTATGTTTGAAAAATCGACACTCAGCTATCAGGTCGGCGTGATGAAGCCCAACCCGAAAATCTATTTGACCGCCGCGAAAAACGTCGATACCTCACCGGAAAAATGTCTGTATATCGACGACCTTGAAAACAATGTCGAAGGCGCCCGGACCGTCGGCATGACGGCGGTTCAGTTTGAAGACATCACACAAATAAAAAATGTTTTGAAAGACTTTAGGCTTTTATAACGGCGACTGTTTCAGCGCATAAAAAAGGCCTGCATATAATTCACAGGCCTTTGTCGTATTAGGTACACCTCCGCCTATGCCGTTCGGAAGCTCTTGAAAGTAACCCTGTATTTCAACGTGGGTGGTCGTAGCGGTTGTCCGGGCGTCCTGTCTTAAGCAGGCTTGTCCGATCCAAATCCGACCTGACCTCCCGAAAGGGTTGCATCGGTTCTTCCAAATGTCAACTTCCGTCTCGTACATCGCAGGGGTCAACCCACGGTTTTACTATACCATATTATCGGCAAAAATTCAAGAAGTTATTCAATCAAACCGGTAGATAAAAAAAAATCCCTTCAATAAACAGGGATTATGAAATAATAACCGATATTTTTTTGTTATTTCTTCGGGCCGGAATCTCTCAAAATTTCATCGGCGATTTTACCAAGTTCCTGATCACTCCGTTGCTGTGCATCTTGAGCAGCCTGAATCAATTCCTCCGGCGAAGTCTGCTGATAAGGTTCTAGCTCAAATGTCCAGGTGTATTCATCCACAATCTTTTTCGGCCAAAGCACTTCCGCGAAAAAATCAAACGGAAACCTGTCATGCAAAGGCCGTTCCAATTCGCGATGGGTATTGAGAATTCCATAGCCGCTCTTTTCAATGCGGACATTGTAGTCCCCATACCAGTTGAAATTCACCGTTACGGGAGCCGTGCCGACTTCCTCATCATTGAGCCAGACGACCGCATCTTTCGGCTCGGTCACAATGGTCAAACGCCGTTCCACGCACCCGGCCGTCAGAAAAATCGCCAACAGGGCACCCGCCAAAAACCAGCTATAAATTTTCTGAGCCATCCGTCTTTCTCCAAAAAGGACCTCTTTGGGTTATAAGCGTATCAGCCCGGCAGGAAAAAATCAAATGCTTTTTATGGCTGGTTTTTTGCAAAAAATACCGGCGCATGAAAAATCCCGACCGAAAACAGGGTCGCTGCACTCGGCCGGGACTTTATGGTTGGGTAAACCACGACAATTTTCTTCTCATCATCATCTTCGCTCAAAACCGGCTCCGTTACACACATTTCCCGAAAAACAGGTCCGATTTTAAGAAAAAATATCATTCGAACTTGCCTTGTCAGACAAGATTAAACACGTGTCGGGTTTTCAACCGGAGATCGGCAAAAAACCCGACTTGGAGGAGGAGGAAAGATATTGTGACTTGCCCTCTCGGACAAGAATATTCACGTGTCGGGTTTTCAACCGGAGATTGGCCAAAAACCCGACATTGGAGGAGGAGGAAAGATATCGGCTTCATCGTCCTTGAATCGTCAGAACGATGGAATGTCTCCAAAGAAGCCCGGCTTACGCCGGCGCTCCTTAGAATATCGAAAAGGGAGGGAAAAACCTTATTTCCAATTATGTGAGAGATAGTTTGTTTTCTCTCCCTTTTTTTACATTTCCTTCACTGCGTACAGCTCTTCAATCGCTTCGGAATCCTGAAGCCCCAGCACCGACGTAATCACGGCTCGAAAATGTTCTTCGCTGGAGTCTTCGGTAATCACCGCCGCAACACCTAAGCAGCGAGCTTCAATCTCCTGCTGTGGATTCTGTCCCTCAATGATAGCAATTGTAGGCATCTGGGGTTTAGCCGTTTTCAGTTTCTTGAGAAACTTTCCGTTCGGCATATCCGCCAAATGCCAATGGCTGATAACGCTGTCAATCTGTTCAGTTTTAAAAGAGCTGATTGCCTGGTAACCGTTCTTCAGGTTAATCAGGCGAACCGGTAATCCGTCAAGTGCTTTGACGCGACTTCCCGCACCTACGGACAAAATATTCATTTTTGCAATGATAACCATACGTTTCACCTGTGTCTCAAGTACCATTCTTTCCCCCTCCAGGGTAAGAGGCCTTGCCGGCACATTTGGCTTACATCAGAATACTATTACAACCCGTGTGCCAACACTGGTTTTTTTAGCGAAATATCTCTATCTCTTTTAAAAATAAACAGTTACAGATGCATGTCTCAAACAGTCGAGAATGAAAACAAAATGCTGCTTGTGCCATATTAGCCCATTTTCAGCACCCTGATAAATCATAAACAGCCTGCACAGGAAACGTTACGCTCGCCTGTACCATAACAGCACAGCGTACCAAAATGGTACACGCAAAAAAACACCGCAAGCCCGAAGGGCGAAATGTTGTAGCCTCGCCCGTCAGGGCGTGGATAAAGGAGTGACTATTATTCTCTCTTCAAAGCCCGCGCAGCGGGCGAAAATAAATTTCTACGGGTTACCACCCATAGTATTGCGGCGGAAGAATAAAAAACGAAGAATTGTTTACTTGGGCACGGTAATATTGAGCTTTTCGATGAGGCGGTTCAGTTGTCTGCGGTCGATACCCAGAATCCTTGCGGCGACAACTTTTTTGCCGCCCGTTACCTTCAAGGCTTCTGCAATCAAACGCTGTTTGGCCACGTCGAGCGTAGGCAAAGGACTGTCCGCCGATTTACCGGCATAGGATGACACTAAAATCTCTGCCGGCAGCATCGCCGGTTCAATAATGTTGCTTTCGCTCAGGATGTGACAACGTTCCATCGCATTGGCCATCTCGCGGACATTGCCCGGCCAGTAGTAACCCAGCAGTATCTGCTCGGTGCGAGCTGAAAGTTTTTTAACGGGCTCTTCGTAAAAGTTTGCCAGATTGGCTAAAAAATGATTCGCCAAAGGCAGAATATCTTCGGGTCGCTGCCGCAGGGGCGGTATCTCCAAGTTGACCACATTGACACGATAATACAGATCCGCACGAAATTGGCCCTTGTCCACCATTTTCTTCAAGTCCCGGTTGGTGGCACAGAGGACCCGCACATCCACCGGATAAACGTCTGTCGAGCCCACCGGCGTAACAGAGCCTTCCTGCAGAACACGCAGCAGTTTGGCCTGGAGTTCAAGCGGAATTTCGCTGATTTCATCGAGGAATATCGTTCCCTCATGGGCGGCACGGAAAAAACCGAGCGTATCATGAATCGCCCCGGTAAACGCGCCTCTGACATGCCCAAACAACTGGCTTTCAAACAGTTGACCCGTCAGTGTCGTACAATCAACCGGAACAAAGGGTTTACTGGATCGGCGGCTGTGTTGATGGATTTTTCGCGCCACCATTTCTTTTCCGGTTCCCGTTTCCCCCGTGATGGTCACACAACAGCGACGGTGGGCGATGGATTGAATCATTTCGAGAAGCGATGTAAACGCATCGGAAGCGCCAATGAGTCGAGAATTGTCAACTGAACCGTTCTGTGTCACATTAACACACTCGGCGGTCTCTTTCGTTCTCTGCTCATTGTTTCTTTTTCTTGGCGCATTCCCTTGCAGTGGCTGTCGTCGATTGGCACTGCTCATAGCCGTAGAACACCCCCATGTTAATGCATCGGGTGTACACACTCCTTGATAAGGTAAATCCTTTAACCCCAATTATAGTTGCGGTGAGAAGAAAAGAAGTGACTGACCTACTCTTTCCTCACACCTCCGTCCGTTCTATATTGTACGCGGTTACGCGGCCAAATGCAAGATAATTGTGTTAGTTTTTTGTTTTTGAGTCAGGAATTTTATATCCAACAAGAAGCGGATATAAAAGACCCCCTATAGTACACTATTGTAGAGAATTCCTTAAAATGATTGACAGAAAGCCGTTATTGGATTAATCTGATATCCTTTTAAATGTCAATTTTGACAGGGCATGGGTCGAAATTTTAAAATTTGAAAGATAGAAACCATGAAAATTTCACTGGATTGGTTGCGGGATTATGTGGATACAACCCTTTGTGCCGAAGAAATCGCCGATATTCTCAGCAATCTGGGCTTTCCCATTGAAAGCATCGAAGCTGTTGGGGATGATACGATGCTCGATGTTGAGATTACCAGCAATCGAGGTGATTGCCTGGGGCATATCGGTATTGGGCGGGAACTGGCCGCGGCGGTTGGAAAAGAACTCAAACTGCCCAAAATCAATCTGACCGAATCGGACGAAGATACCGCCTCACTTATTAAAGTTGAAATTCATGAACCGGTCCTGTGTAATCGTTACACCGCACGCGTCATCAAAAACGTCAAAATCGGCCCGTCGCCGGTATGGCTGGTCAAACGGCTGGAAACCATCGGCCAGCGCAGTGTTAACAATGTCGTCGATGTCACCAACTATGTCATGATGGAAACCGGCCAGCCGTCACATGCCTTTGATTATGACAAAATCGGCGGACAAAAAATTATCGTCCGCAAGGCCGCCGGCGGCGAACGGCTCATCAGCATCGACGAAACCAAATGCGACCTGAATGATTTGATGCTGGTCATTGCCGACGAAAGAATTCCCGTCGCGATGGCCGGGGTCATGGGTGGGCTGGAGTCGGAAGTCTCCGACCAAACAATCAACATCCTGCTGGAAGTGGCCCACTTTGAGCCGGTAACAATTCGCACGACCGCACGAAAGCTGGCGTTGCCATCGGAAGCATCTTTCCGTTTTGAACGGTACGTCGATACGGAAAACATCGAATGGGTTTCGGCCCGTATCGCGCAACTCATCGTCGAGACTGCCGGCGGCACCGTCACAAAAGGCATCGTCGATGCGTATCCCGAAAAGATAGAACGCGGCACGATCGCAATGCGACTGTCCCGGATGAATGCCCTGCTGGGAATCGACATCGCAAAAGAAAAAGTGCTGGATATCTTTTCTTCGCTGGGCTTTGGGCCCGAATCGAAAAATGATGATTTAATCGTCTGCACACCGCCAAGCTGGCGGCACGACTTGTATCGGGAAGCTGACCTGATTGAAGAAGTCGCACGGTGCTACGGCTACGATAACATCCCGGTCGAACCGAAGATTCGTATCGAGGTAACACCCCCGAACAAGCGTGAAAAAACCGCGCAAAAAGTTCGCACCTTTCTAACCGGCTGCGGCTTCTATGAATCCATCAATGTGACCTTCGTGGATAAGAAAATCGCTGAACTTTTTTGCGACCAAACCGCCGAGCAGCATCTGTCCGTCTCGGATGTTTCGCAAAAAAACGCCAATATTCTCCGGCAAAATCTCATCGGTTCGCTGGCATCCGTCCTGCGGTCCAATTACAATGTCGGCAACAAACCATGTCATTTATTTGAACTGGCCGATACATTTATCCCGGATGAAAATCACGAACCGGGCAAACTCCCGGACGAACATGCGAAGCTGGCCCTTGTGGCCGATGTTGACTTTCGTATGATTCGCGGCACTATTGAAGGACTGGTCGCAACGCTCTGCCCGGAAGGGGTGCTCGAATTTACTCCCACCCAAAAGAAATGGGCACAGACCGCCGCCGATATCACGCTCGACGGAGAAATATTAGGGTATGCGGGTTTGCTGTCGGCAAACATCGCTAATCAGTTCGATATCGAAAAGCAGGAAGTTGCCGCAGCCGAGTTGAATTTTGACGTACTGCTCCAAAAAGCAGGCGGCATTCCAACCGCCAAACCGATCCCACGCTTCCCGGCTATCGTGCGCGATTTATCGCTCATCGTTGACGAACCCGTGCAGTGGTCGCAGATTACCGCAACCGTCCAAAGCAAGGCCCCTGCCGAACTGGAACAAATCGATTTTACCGGCCTCTACCGCGGCAAGCCGATTCCCAATGGCAAAAAGTCCGTCACCGTCTCGCTGCGCTTCCGCGACGAAAACGGAACCCTCCGTCACGAAACAGTTGACGAATGGCAGCAAAATATCCTGAACGCCCTGACCGCCAACCTCGGCGCCGAACTAAGAACGGCATAAATAATATCGTTTTAAAATTGGTTGTTAAGAAGGAAGTTAAAGAATGGCGAAAACTGTTGCAAGCAGAAAATCTCTATTCATAGCCATAGGTATCACTTGTTTTATATCTGTGATTCTTAACAGTTCGGACATTTGGGCCCATATCTATGCTCTCTCTCCGAGAGGCAGTACAGTAATTCTAAACGGCATGTTCATTATAATGATTCCATTGATGATTGCCCTTTTTCTTATAATACTAGGCTTATTGGGACTGCTCGTTAAATCCATCCGCACTTATATGGTTTTTCTAGTTCTATGCAGTTTTATTTATTTTGTGGCGGGCATCGTCACGTTAAGAATATCAGGCTATATCACCCACTCGATCCGCAACACAGCCTTTCGTAAATTGGCCCAAAGGAGTCAATCCCTAATAAAAGCAGTTCGAGCATATGAGCAAGCATATGGTAACCCGCCAGATAGTTTACAGAAACTCGTGCCGGAGTTTATTTCCGAAGTACCAAATACCGGTATGGGAGGATATCCGGAATACCGTTATTTATCAGGGGAAAATGCAATGCAATGGACTGAGAATCCGTGGGTGATTTTCGTGGAAACGCCCATCGGAATATTAAACTGGGACTTGTTTATGTACTTTCCCCTCCAAAACTATCCTGAGATAGGATACGGTGGCTATTTAGAAAAAATTGATGATTGGGCATATGTACATGAATAGAATATTTTAGCATGTTTGCAGGCATATTTTATTTTTCAATTTCATGCTTCGAATTTTTGATTTTATCCTGCTGATCTGCGAATAATCGTCTTTAATTTCTCAGGGGCAACGCGGCGGGGATCGGACAGGTAAATTTCGTGATGTTTGCCGGTAAAAGACAAGCCGTTTTCTTCGGCCAGTGCCTGCATTTTTTCAATCGCTTCACAGACCCGGTCATACGGGCCGACGTGCAATATCTGGACACACTGGCCTTCTTCGAGTTTTTCGAGCCGGACATCTTTGACCTTTTCGCACTTGCCTTTATCTAATAGGGCTTTGACGGCCTTGTCCAAATCCTTTTGCTTGACACAGTCCGGCGTGCGAATCATCAGTGACCAGCACCATTGTTCCTGCGGAATAGTCGCAAAATCGTCGCTGCCGTCTTCGGTGTACCACAGACCCTCCAGCTTGCACACGGTATAATCGCCTAAGCCCGCAAACTTACGCGTCATCTTGATCGTAAACGCCATGCTGTACAACGCCCCGATACATTCTTCAAAAACGGGCCCGCCGGGAGCACCCTGTCCATCAATCATCAGATACTGCGAAACCGTTGTCTTAATCAACGCCGGTTTGAATGTCGCCTTGTATTCGGCTTTATGTTCCTTGAACAAATCAATCTTGTCTGTTTTTGCCATAATGCAATCCTCCTGTAAAACATCAAAAAATTACAGCGTTAATCGGGCGACTCACGTCGCCGCGCTTTTAAAAGAGAAAGTACTCCGAAGGGGCAAGGGGATATAAAACAGCCTTTCCATATTTTTACTTTTTAATGTTTGATATTTTATTTAATTACAGCCCCCACGCTTTGGCGAATGCCGCGAAGCTGCGGTCGTAGGTGCGTTCGACAGCATCGGGAAAACAGCAGCCGGGCAGTTGTTTCATTTTTAAATGATATTGCAGACATTCACAGCAGACACCCTTCTTTGAACAGCCCGGATAACTGCAATTACAAAAACTCATGTTCCTATCTTTTTTACATTCCATAAAAACCCCAATCAAAAATTAAATAGTAAAGATTAAATAGCAAAATTAAGGAATCCGCCTTTGGCGGATAACTTTTTTCACATTTTGATTTGTCATTTTTCTTTTTGATTTTTACTTTTTAATATTCTTATCCGAAGTGCAGTTCGATGATTTCCTTATCGCTGAGTATATGTTCCCGCGGCACATTCTGCCCGTCGTGAATCTTCGGCGAGTTCCACGCGCGGGCGGTCTTGAGCTTGTCGGCCAATTCCCGATGGATATGATACGCCAGGTCATGCACATTGCTGCCGCACTTGAGCGTGAACGGCTCTTTCATGTCCGCTTCCTCATGCGGCTTCTTCGCATACACCCGTACCACATCCAGCATCTGGAAAATGCGCTGCATCAACACAGCCTGCCCGGCTTTTGTTTCGCTGGAAATTTCAATATACTCAAACGGCCGCTCGGTCAACTCCTTCAGCGTTTCCAGCGTCCCTGCCGAAGTGATATCGGCCTTGGTCGCGATGACAAATGTCTTTCGCCCCAGATGAGCATCGCCCCCTTCTTCCAAAATCAGCTTATGCGAATCCAGGTATGCCGTACACACCTCCATCTGCTCCAGCACCGCACCCGCCAAATCAATCACAATCGCCAGCAAATCCGCAGCACGATAGGTATTGACCAACCCTGGCGGGGCAAAATCCGCCGTAATCGGCGGCGCATCGACCAACTGAATCGGCACATCCTCATACAGCGCCATGCCGGGAACCGGTTTGTCGGTGGCAAACGGGTAATCGGCGACATGAACCGGCGCATGTGTCAGCGCTGCTAAAATCGCACTCTTGCCACAGTTGGGCATTCCCACCAATGCCACCTGCCCGGCCCCGCTTTTGGGAACATGGAACACATCGACATGTTTGGTACCGCCCTTTTGGCCGCCGGACTCCATCGCGGCTTTAAGCCTGCTGACGCGCTTTTTGAGGTCTCCCTGTAAATGTTCAGTTCCCTTATGCTTGGGGATTTCGCGCAGCATCTCTTCCAGCGCCGCCAGTTTGTCCTCGTCCGTGCTGGCAACCTTGTATCGCTCTTCGGCCTTCTTATACTGCTGTGTTAAATTCGCCGGCATAACCTTCGGTAAACTCCAAATTCCAAATACTAATTTCCAATGAAAATTATAATTGTCAAAGACCGATAATTCAAGATGTTTGACTTCTTTGAAGAATAGCTGAGAATATTAGTGTCAATTCTTTTGCCTCTTTTTCTAAAAATGCACGCATGGATTCTGATTCTGAATCATCGGTTTTCAGGAGTTTCAACCAATATTCCGATTCCTTCGCTTCTTTGCGGGATATTTTGATGCGCATCCTGAAATCTTTTTTGCCCAATGCTTCGTTTGCCTCAATGTAATTGGCGCCTACAGAGCCGCTGGATCGAATTAACTGTTGAATATCATTGAGCTTGAGATGATTTCTGGGATACTGTTGCGTAAACTCTCTGACTTCTTTAGCGAAAAGAAAAGTGCGTTCCGCCAGATCGTAAGGTTTTGCTTCCATGTTTCCGATCCCCTTCTTTTTTGAGATTAGAAATTGGAATTTGTTTGGAATTTAGTCTTTGGTTCTTGGAAATTAAAAAAGGCGGATTTTTCAGGTCCGCCTTTTCTTTTTTTATTCTGCAACTAACTCCGCGACCATATCACCAACTTCGCTGGTGGTGTAGCCCATCTGCTTAGCAGCCAGTGATTTCAGCTTGTTGGCTGTCACGAATCGAACCGCCACGTCGATTCTTTCGGCAGCCGTCTGTTCGCCCAGCGTTTCGAGCATCATCTGCATTGCGCAGATCGCGGCCAGCGGATTGATGACGCCCTTGCCGGTGTATTTTGGAGCGGATCCGCCGATCGGCTCAAACATGCTGACGCCTTCGGGGTTGATGTTACCGCCGGCGGCAATACCCATGCCGCCCTGCGTAATCGCGCCAAGGTCGGTGATAATATCGCCGAACAGGTTACCGGTCACCAGCACATCAAACCATTCCGGGCTCTTAACCATCCACATACACGTCGCGTCCACATGGTAATAATCCCGGCGGATATCCGGATAGTCCTTTTTGCCCATTTCATGAAACGCCCGTTCCCACAGGTCATAGAGAAACGTCAGCACGTTGGTCTTGCCAACCAGGCCAAGCGTGTTTTCTTCGCCGACGCCGCGGGCTTTCTTACCGTGCTTGCGGGCATATTCAAAAGCGTATTTCAAACAGCGATCCACCTGAAAACGCGTATAGACCGCCGTCTGCGTCGCCACTTCATGCGGCGTATCTTTCATCATCAACCCGCCGGAACCGGTATAAATATCACCGGAGTTTTCACGAACAACAACGTAATCGATCTCTTTGGGGCCTTTGCCTTTCAGCGGGGTTTCCACGCCGGGGAACAGACGCACCGGACGCAGGTTGATGTACTGATCCAGCGCGAAACGGGCTTTGAGCAGAATGCCTTTTTCGAGAATACCCGGTGCCACGTCCGGATGCCCGATCGCGCCCAGCAGAATCGCATCCTGTTTTTTGAATTCGGAGATCGCGCTGTCCGGCAGCGTCTCGCCGGTCCGTTTATAACGCTCGCCGCCGAAATCATACTCGGTCTGCTCGACCTTAAAGCCGAATTTCGCACACGCCGCCTCCATGACCTTGACCGCTTCAACGGTCACTTCCGGGCCGGTCCCGTCCCCGCCCATCACGCCAATCTTGTACGTCTTCATAAAAAACTATCCTTTCGTGAACATCTTATTGAGTTATCGCTTCATTCAATTGGTTGCCAAAATAAAATGTCAAAATGCAAAAAGCAAAATGACAGATTAAAATTTAAATTTATTTCCGTCCCTTCAGGGTCAGGATGCTCGACCCAAAAATCTTGGAATATTCCTCCAATTCGTCCAAGAACCATTGAACATCTTCCCGACTGGCCCGTTTGCTGTCACGCAACAAAGCAAACCAAAGTTTACTTTCATTCGTTGACTTCAACGACGTATTGAAGTAGTTTGTAAAATCTTTCTTACTGCTCGCAGATTGCCCTTCTACATAATTGCCAATTATACTTGTACCGCTACGCAGCAATTGGTCGCCAATACGCCGTGAAACATTATCGTTTGGCAAAGCATCTAAAAATTCAATCAACCTCAGCGTAAACGCATAAAGTCGCTTTTTGAAATCATTCTTGAATTTTTCTTTGTCATTTTGCATTTTTATCTTTGATTTTTAATATGATTCAGCAGTCCGCCGTCATTGACGATCTCGATTGCAAAGTCCGGCAGCGGCGTAAACTCAATTGTCGTGCCCTGCGTCTTGTTGTCAATCGTGCCGGCCTTGTAGTCAATTTCCAGCACGTCGCCGTCGTCAATTTTCTCCAGTGCCCCGTGCAACTCGATGGGGTAGAACCCACAGTTAATGCAGTTGCGATAGAAGATACGCGCAAACGAATGCGCAATGACCGCACCGACCTTGGCGCCCTGAATCGCCCAGACCGCGTGTTCACGCGATGAACCGCAGCCAAAGTCGTCACCGCAGACAATCACGTCGCCCGGCTGACATTTGGTCATAAACTCCGTATCCAGATCTTCCATGCAGTGCGTCGCCAACTCGGCGACATCGTCCGTATTCAGATACCGCGCCGGAATAATCTCATCCGTATTCACATGGTCCCGTTGATATACATGGGCTTTCGCCATTATAATATCTCCTCAACTTATAGGTATTTTCTCGGGTCAGCCAACTTGCCTTCCACTGCTGATGCTGCGGCGGTTGCCGGGCTGGCCAGATACACTTCACTTTTCGGGCTTCCCATGCGACCGACGAAGTTGCGATTGGTCGTGCTGACACATTTTTCGCCCGCCGCAAGGATGCCCATGAATCCGCCCAGGCACGCTCCGCACGTCGGCGCACTAATCACACAGCCCGCATCATAAAAGATTTCCGCCAGGCCTTCATCGATCGCCTGTTTCCAGATTTCCGGTGTCGCCGGCACAACAATCGTACGAATCTTAACCGCTTTGCCTTTGATGATTTCTGCGGCAATGCGTAAATCCTCAATCCGTCCGTTCGTACAGCTTCCGATGTAGCACTGGTCCATCGCAAGCCCCGCACATTCGCCGATTGTCTTTCCATTGCTCGGTAAATGCGGAAACGCCACCATCGGTTCCAGCGTCGAACAGTCAATCGTATCGTCATGCACATACGCCGCATCCGGGTCCGATTCAAACACGGTATAGTCCGTCTTGCCCTTGAGCCTGCCGTCCAGATACGCCTTGGTTGTGTCGTCAAAACCGATAACACCGTTCTTGCCGCCCGCTTCAATCGCCATATTCGTAATGGTCATGCGGGCCTCCATCGTCATCTCTTTCAATGCCGGCCCGACAAATTCCATCGCCTTATACAAAGCACCGTCGGTTCCAATCCGGCGGATGACCTCAAGAATCACATCTTTGCTGTAAACGCCCTTGCCAAACGAACCGTTGAGCGTAAACTTCATCGACGCAGGCACCTTAAACCAAAGCACACCCGTCGCGATCGCCGCCGCCAAATCCGTCGAGCCGACGCCCGTTGAAAATGCGCCAAACGCACCATAGGTACAGGTATGCGAATCGCCGCCGACAATCACTTCACCGGGACGAATGTGCCCCTGTTCCGGCAGCAGCGCATGGCAAACACCCGCACGACCAAGCTTGTAATAAAAGGGGAGCTTTTTCTCTTTCGCCCAGCTATCCAGCCGCTTGTGCAATTCGGCGCTTTTGATGTCTTTGGCCGGCTGAAAATGGTCCGGCGTGACCACAATCTTTTCCGGGTCAAATACCTTATCGATTCCCTTGTCTTTCAACATCGAAATCGCCGGCGGCGTGGTTACATCATGACACATAATCATGTCAATATTCGCATTGACCAATTCGCCGGCCTTGACACTGTCTTTACCGGCCGCACGCGCTAAAATCTTTTCCGTTATCGTCATTCCCATAATGTTATCCTGTTAAAATAATCTAACTTTTGACACAGATTCACGCTGATCCGATTTGTCATGCCGGGCTTGACCCGGCATCCAGCAGATTACGCTCTGGATCCCGGCTCGGAGGCCGGGATGATAACAACGTTATTTTTAATCTGTGTCTAAATCAAAGCGTTACTTTTTCGTCTTCATTATTTCCCGCCGAGGCAACCATCCGGTTGATTGCATCAATATAGGCCTTGGCGCTGGCCTCGATAATATCCGTCGAAACACCTCTGCCGATAAACGTCCGGCCGGCTTCGTTTTTGATTTGCACCGTCGCCTCACCCATGGCTTCCTTGCCGCCGGTAATCGCCCGAATGCTGTAATTGTCCAGCTTCGGCGATTGACCTGTCGCCTGGCGAATCGCCTCGTATGCCGCATCCACCGGCCCGTCACCACAGGCGGCGGCCTGAACAATATTGCCGTCCTGCATACGAATCTTCACCGCACCCGTCGGCAACGTTCCCGTTCCACTGGTCACGTTCAGATATTCCAGATGGTATAACTGCTCGACCATGCGAACTTCGTCATTAATGATCGCCGCAATGTCCTCGTCAAAGATTTCCTTTTTCTTGTCCGCAATCTCAAGGAATTTTTCATAAGCAGCCTGGATTTCCTTTTCGCTCAGGTTATAGCCAAGCTGCTTGCAGCGGTCCACAAACCCGTGCCGGCCGGAATGCCGTCCTAAGACCATCCGCGAACCGCTCAGGCCGATCATCTCCGGCGTCATGATTTCATACGTCTCGCGATGCTTCAAAATGCCGTCCACATGAATCCCCGATTCATGCGCAAACGCATTGCCGCCGACAATTGCCTTGTTCGGCTGAATCACAAACCCTGTCAACTGTGAAACCAACTGACTGGTTCGGTAGATTTCTCTTGTGTTGATATTCGTCGTTACGTTACCACCAAAGAAACCCTGACGCGTCTGGATGGTCATCACAATCTCTTCCATCGCCGCATTGCCCGCACGTTCACCGAGACCGTTGATGGTACACTCAACCTGCCGAGCACCGTTACGCACGCCGGCTAATGAATTAGCCGTCGCAACACCCAAATCGTTGTGGCAGTGCGTACTGATGATAGCTTTGTCAATACCTTTAACATTCGCTTTAAGCTTGGCGATAATCTGCCCGTACTCATACGGCAGGATATACCCGACCGTATCCGGAATATTCAGCGTCGCCGCACCGGCCTCAATGACCGCCGCGAGAATCTCATACAAAAATGTCATTTCACTGCGGCAGGCATCCTCCGGCGAGAATTCCACATCGTCCGTAAACTGCCGCGCACATTGAACCGCCGCAACCGCCATTTTCAGCACCTCGTCCGGTTTCTTGCGGAGTTTATGCTCCATGTGAATCGGACTGGTTGCAATAAATGTATGAATGCGACGTTTCGGGGCCGCTTTAAGTGCCTCGCCTGCCGCCTCAATATCGTTGGCATTGGCACGGGCCAGACCGCAGATAACCGCACCGCTGACTTGCTCGGCACACAGACGGGTCGCCTCGAACTGGGTCGGTGACGAGACCGGAAAACCCGCCTCAATCACATCAACACCCAATTTCACCAACTGATGGGCGATTTCAAGCTTTTCATTGATGGTTAATGAGGCACCGGGGGCTTGCTCACCATCACGAAGCGTTGTATCAAAAATTATCACTTTTTCTTTAGACATTTCATGTCTCCTTTTAGAGAAATCCTCAATTGCGGTCATTCTGATCCAACCTTGTGTCATTCCGAACGAAAGTGAGGAATCTATTTTCTAAGTTGCGGCAAAGCCGCTTCCGCTTTTTTGCTATTTAATTTTTGATTTTTGACCTCCCAAACCGACCTTCGGTCGGTTTGAAATAAGGGGCCTATTATGCACAAAATAGGCGCAAAAATCCACTGGAAAGTTTAAAAAGGGTCTATTTAGAATGGGTAAGGGTAGTTTATGCGCCGCAGGGGCGCAGAATCAGCAGACCGCTGATGACGGCTGAATTGAAAACACAATATTCATGGTCCTGCTTCATAATTACTATAATATACCATTCCACCACCAAAATGCAAGACATATTGGGCATTTTTATTGAGAATTCCCGCGAACAATCTAAAATATCAGGAAATAGCACTGTGTTTTTAATGATAAAGGAGCGTCTTATGAAACTGAATGTCAAAGCATTTGCGTTAGCTTGCGGGCTGTTGTGGGGACTGGGCGTTTTTTTCCTGACGTGGTGGCTGATTCTTCTGGAAGGCAATAACCCGGCCGGCTGTTTTTTAAACCGCATGTATCCCAGCTACACCATGACGCCTATCGGCAGCATCATCGGCGCGGTCTGGGGATTTTTCGACGCCGGCATCGGCGGCCTGATTTTCGCATGGCTGTACAACCTGCTGGTCGATAAATGCAGTAAAGAAAAAACCGCCCAGTAAAGCCGGAGCCGCAAATTCAATTTCAATGGAGTGAACATGAGCGAACGGACAGCGGGTTGCGACAAGAAAGCCCCAATGAAGACGCTGTTATCAACACCGGAAAAACGCTTCATCCTGTGGCTGACCCCCCACTTCCCCGCATGGGTTGAAACGTGGCAGTTGACGCTCTTGACCATCCCGTGGAGCATCGGGATGATTCTGTTCGGCTGGTTGGCGGGTAAGACAGGCAACCGGAATTGGCTGTGGGCCTCGTCGGTGATGATTTTCCTGCAATGGTTCACGGATTGTTTTGACGGCGCCATCGGACGCTACAAAAACACCGGCCTGATTAAGTGGGGCTTTTACATGGACCATTTTTTGGACTTCGTCTTCATGTGTTCGGTCTTCATCGGCTGGTCGTATCTGTTCGACGGCGCGGGCAATAAATTCCTGTGGTTTATGTCGCTGGGTATGGGCTGCCTGATGGTCAACGCCTTTCTGAGCTTCGGCGCAACCAATCAGTTCAAAATCACCTACCTCGCGACCGGTCCCACCGAGATGCGGCTGTATTTTATCCTCATCAACACCGCCATCATCTTCTTCGGCACAACCTGGCTCCAAATATGTCTGCCCTACATCTTCATCGCCTTCTGGCTCGGTATCTGCATCGTCATCTACCGCACCCAAAAACGAATCTGGCAGCTCGATATGGACATCAAGAAGAATCAACGTCAAAACAATAATGAATAAAACCCTTCGAGTTGCACCAGTCTTTACAATATCCCTTTCAGCGTATATAATAACGGTGTGAAAGAAAGCAACAAACATATCTTTGGTGCAGCAAACAATAAACATTCGGCGGGTCTGAAAGGCGAGGTTTTCACCAGTTCATACGCCATTGTCATTGCCGCGGCAGTCATTGCGGCCGTCATGCTCGCTCTGGCCCTCCGCCAGCGTTTTCGCCATAATAATAAACCGCCAAATGCCGAAGAAGAGTGATTCTTTGAAGTTTACATAACATTTTCATCAGTTTGCGACTATAATGCACAACATATTAACTCTTTTTTGTTTTCAGGAGACCACAATGAGAGACCTTGTTCTTTGCGGTATGGCTGCAAGCCTGATGGTGGTATTAGGCAGTTGCAGGCCTAAAAGTGACTCTGCAACCGAATCGGTTGAACCCGCTTTGCCGACCGTGGTCCAATCCGCCCCCCCGCAAGAACCGGTCAAACCCGAAGCTCCCCCCGTCCAAAAAACCAAACCCGCCTCGCAGGCGTTTTTCGATGCCGCATTGACCGGTGACATCCAAACCGTCGAATCCCAACTGCAGGACGGCGTCAACCCCAATGCCATCAATGCCAACAAGCAAACCGCACTGATGCTGGCGGCCTTTAACGGCCACGCGGACATCGTCGAATTGATGATCACTTATGGCGGCGACGTCAATCACGTTGACATCAACGGACGCACGGCCCTGATGTTTGCCGCCAGCGGCCCCGCCGAGGCGACTGTTAAGCTGCTGCTTGAAAAAGGTGCCAAGGTCAATATCGCTGAAAGCACCGAAAAATGGACCGCCTTGATGTTTGCCGCCGCCGAAGGTCAGGCCGCTAACGTCAAGCTCCTGCTGGAACACGGCGCCGACTGGAAACTAAAGGATGCCGACAGTGACATGGCCGCCGATTTCGCCGCCCGAAACGGCCATACAGAGGTAGTAAACATGATCGCTGCCTTCGCCAAACAGGCCACCGGCAGTTAACACGGGCAAACACAAACAATAAATTTTCTCGAATTTTGTAAAATTCCCCTTGACACAATCGATACATAGGTGTATAGTTTATATATAAACTTGTTTTAACGTCAAAAAATAAGGAGTTTCAATGGGCCTGAAAGAAGAATTAAATCTCAGCAAGGATTTTGTCAGCGTCGAACACGAGGCCCTGCTCAATCTCTACTACACCACCATCTGCCTGAAAAAACACGCCGCCGAATTCTTCACCCCTTACGGTCTGACGGATGTACAGTTCAACCTGATGCTGTTGCTCAGTCGCCACGGCGGCAGCGAAGGACTCAGCCAGGCACGTCTTAGCGAGATGATGCTCGTTAACCGCGCCAATATCACCGGGCTAATCGACCGACTGGAAAAGGCCGGCTTCGTCCAGCGAACCGCCGCCGAAGACCGCCGCTATAACATCATTCAACTAACGCAAAAGGGGCGAAAACTGCTCCAAAAAGCCGATACCGCCTACGCAAAGAAAGTCCAGAAAGTCATGGGCATCCTGAACAAAACGGACCTGCAGACACTCATCAAGGCCTGCGGCAAAATCCGAAAAAACCTGTAAGGAAAAGACCCCGAAGGGGTCACAGTAAATTAGCCGGTGGCGTAAGCTGCCGGAAAGGAGATTGCTTCTATACCTAAGCCCCGAAGGGGCGAAAGATATCCGGAAGAACGGCAGGAATGATAAAAACCAAATTTTTTTGAACAATTAGTTAATATATAAACTATATAGAAGTAGATAGAAAGGAGGCTTCAAATGTTAGTGGAATTATCCATACCATCTTTATTTTATCGAAAGGAGGTTGCGATGAAACCTAAAGTGAAATGGTACAGGTTGAGATGGCGAGCTATACTTCTGTGTGTATTGATTGTCGCGGCATTTGCCGGCTATACAGGCTGGCGAATTTACGGAGCGCTGCGAGTACGACCGATAGGTTCCGGCCCGGCGGGACCGGCCGTTGCCGCAGCACCGTTTAAAAAAGTTTGGAGCGAGCAGGAGGTTGTCTTTCTCGGTGTCGGCGACAGCATTACTCGCGGATACGGAGGACCCGGGGGATTGAGCTATTTTGATCTGCTCGTACAAAACCACATTCAATACCCTGATATGAAGGACAGGGATTTATCTGGTGTATTTCCAAATCTGAAAGCAAAAAATGTGGCGGTCGATTATACGATTTCGCAGGAGCATATTGATCGACAATTGCCAAAAATTCCACACTATAATAAAAGTATTCACGGTATTATTGTTTTGACGTCCGGCGGCAATGACCTCATCCACGATTACGGACGCAGCGAACCGAAGCATGATGCCATGTACGGCTGCACATATAAACAATCACAAGAATGGTGCGAGCTTTTGAAAACCCGACTGGATACGCTGCTAAAAGGTTTGATGGAACGATTTCCCGGAGGTTGTGATATTTTCTTTGCGAACATCTACGACCCGACCGATGGCGTCGGCGATCCGCAGACGATGATGATGGCTCGATGGCCGGATTGTGTGAAGGTACTGGCATTGGCAAACCAAAAAATCGCTGAATTGTGCGAACAATATCCGAATGTGCATTTGGTCGATATTCATTCGGAGTTTTTGGGACATGGCATTCATTGCGATGAGCCATGGCGAAAGCATTACCGCAAAGACGACCCGCATTTCTGGTACGCGCCAATCTTAGAGGATCCAAACATCCGTGGGCATGATGCAATTCGCCGTTTGTTTTTGAATGAAATGATTCGAATTTATGTGAATGAAAGAACCGCGAATAGGCACGAATTAACACAACTCAAACAAAAAGCTGCATGATGGGTGAGAAAGGAGGCTGCCATGAAAACCAATTTCAATCACTATCGATTGGCCGGGGCAGCGGGAGGATTACTGTTGGCGGCCGGACAGTTTTGGGGGCCCGCTTGTCTGTTGCAACTGGCCGCACTGCTTCCCTTAATGCTGCTGGTTCTTAAAGACCGCCGCATCGGCCCCGCGGCCCTTTCCGGCTTCTACATGGGGCTGGCCTACACCCTCCCGCAAATGGTCTACCTGCTCATGCCGGTTCCCGTAACCGCAATTCTCCTGGTCTGGATGACACTTTTGCTGACGCTGCTTTGCATGGCGATCGCCTGTTTTCTCCCCAAACACCCCATTCTCGGCCCGCTGGCCGTCGGCGCCGTCTGGGTCATTCTCGACTGGGTCAATTACTCCGCCATCCCCATCTGGGGCATGGCCCAGTCGTTCGCCCGAAGTTGGACCGCGTATCCATTCGCCATTCAGTTCATTTCCATCACCGGCATCAGCAGCGTCTTGTTCGTCATCGGTACACTGGCAGGATTAACCGCACACGCAATAACCTCCCGGCCTGTCCGCCGCCCGTTCATCATCACAGCCGTTTCCATCCTATCACTGCTCGCCATCATTAATACACTTATATGGATTCAAAAACCTGTCGACACACTGAAAGTCGCCGCCGCCGGCTGGGTCTTCGACGACCGCAGCGTAGACATTAACCCCAATGAACCGAAAGGCTTCGAAGAACTGTTCGCCAAACCCGCCCGCCAAGCCGCTGAACAGGGCGCACGCATCTTCACCACCGGCGAGATGGGGTTTTACATCGCAGGGCACGAATGGGATGAGCGCATCGAATCATTTGCGAATATCGCGAAAGAAAACAACCTCTGGCTCATTGTCGGGTACTTTAATGTCACGGATGACGAAAATCGTGTCTTCTTCATGTCGCCGACCGGCGAAATCATTCACGAATACACCAAAACCCATTTAACGCCCTTTGAGCCGGGTCAAAAAGGAAGCGGCGATTTAAAAACCGTCGAAGTGGACGGCCTGACCGTCGGCGCGATGATCTGCCAGGACGATAATTTCAGCAAACTAACCCGCCATTACGGCAAGCTCAAAGCGGATATCGTCCTGTGCCCGACCGCCGACTGGTGGACCATCAAAAATGCCCACCTGCAAGCCGTTCGCGCCCGTGCAATCGAAAACAATTACGGGATTGCCCGCGGCGCGGCCTGCGGTATCAGCGCGGTTCTTTCACCCCGCGGCCAAATTCTCGCCAAACACGACCATTACAACTCCGGCCCCGGTTTCGTCATCGCTGATGTCCCGGTCTATAAAGGCAAAACCATCTTCGCCCGATTTGGTCACTGGCCGGGATTGGGGCTTTGTTTATTTTGCGTGATTGCTGTATGGAAAAAAACGTAACGCTATTTTACCGTTGCTTTTTGTGTAACGTCAGCTTTTACAACCGGAAATGTTTTAATCCCCGTCAATTCAGCAATGCGTTTGGGGATATCCGTATTATCCATCGTGCCGGCAAACTTTTCCGCACCCGGCCCAAAAGCAAAAATCGGCACATTCGCCGCCGTATGCCCGCCGGTAGACCATTTGGTTTTGACATTACCCGTATCGGGGTCAACGTTGAACGTCAGACCGCCGGTCTCGTGGTCAGCCGTCACCAGCACCAGCGTATGCCCGTCGCGCCGGGCAAACTCAATCGCCTCCCGCACGGCCATATCAAACAGCAGTGTCTGTCGAACGACGCGATCGGCATCATTGGCATGCGCCGCCCAATCAATCTGGCTGCCCTCAATCATCAAAAAGAATTTCGGCGCCGGAGCAAACCACTCCTGGGTTTTGGAACTGAGAAGATCGATTGCCGTTTTGGTCATTTCCGATAGCGACGGCTCCGGGTCAAATGTCGTCATCCCTTCATCAGCAAATAGGCCAATCACCGGTCCGGGTTTCAGTGCCAGCATTTCATCCCGCGTATCAATCACCTGATAACCTGTATCCGCCGCTTCGGCAAGCGTCTCATCCGTCCAGAATTTTTGACCACCCCCTAAAAGAACGTCCACCCGATTCTCGAATTGCTGAATGGCAATATCCTTTTGTTTACCGCGCGAATCTATATGCGACGCAAACACCGCGGGCGTCGCATGGCTAATCGGCGAGGTCACCACCAGTCCCGTCCGCCAGCCCTTCTTATCCAGCACCTCAAGGATGCTGCTGTAAACCGTCTTGTCAGGAGTCATCCCAATCATGCCGTTGTTGGTTTTGACCCCGCAGGCCATTGCCGTTCCGCTGGCAGCCGAATCGGTAATACCCGGATTGGCCGGATGGGTCATAACCTCACCCTTTACCGGCAGCAACTCCATCCAGAGCGTTTTCGAAGACCCTGTGTAATGCCGCGTCAGGGCCACATGATTAAATCCCATGCCGTCACCAATGCAATAAATGACCGTGCGAACTTCCGCATCGGGCAGATTAACCAGCATCGTGTCAGATGCAGGTCCACGATAAAACGAAATGTCCCCATCCCCAGCCGGCGGCGCCGCCATGCGATAATAAAACGTCTCCATCGAAGGACAGCAGCCCGCCCCCAAAAGCAGTACTATTAAAACCAAGGTTGATAGTTTAAAAACTTTCATCTTATCCTTTCGCTTTGGCATACCAGTCCGGGTCCTGTGCCAGTTTTTCACGCGCCTCGGTTGTCATCATCTCGAACGCCGGATGCGACGTGTCCCACGCACGGTCCGTAAACGATGTGCTTTCCATCTTGCCGATTTCGATTTCCGCATTGTCAAAATAGGACCCGTAAATATGCAGCGAATCGCTGATATCCACATAGCGGCCCACCTTCACCGGGGCACCGATTTTTTCAGATATCTTATCCGCAATCGTTTTCTGCAAGTCCGTCAATGCATAGGTATTCATAAACCACGCCTTATATAAATCCCGGCTGCGCCAGTGCGTATTCATATTCAGCACATAGCCGCCCATCTCCTGCACCAGCCGGCACCAGATACGCTGCAGACACGGCGGGTCCTCCGTCTTCGGGTCACAGCTCGGCATCCACGTAATCGCTTGCGCACGACGAGTATGGCTGCATGCCGAAAGCGAATCAATGATATACTGAATCTGGTCAACGGCAATAAACGGTTTGGGACTGTTCGAATCACGCAATTCCTCAACCGGCGAATACGCAAACAACCGTTCGTGATAGGTATAGGTCCACTTGCCCGCCGCCGGGTCAATCCAGTGGTCATGAATGCCACCGACCACTTCCTGCCGATACGCCTCCAACTCTTCCGGCCCGCCCGGAAAATTCTTATGAATCCGAGGCTCATTGAACGGATTGGCAACCGTAATCATTACCGTCGCGTCCTTGCTCAGCGGGTCGCCGGGTTTGTCATACTGCGTCTTGATCGCAAGTCCCTGCCGCCAGACCGCAACCACCGCTTTTTCCCACGCCTCGGGTAAACATTCCGCCGTGACGCTGATTGTCGGAACATCCGCCGTCGTCAATGATAAGGTCATGTCTTTTCCTCCATGTTGAAAATTACAGTCCTAATTCCTCGTCCGTTATTTCGTATTTCTTTTTATACTGGGGCGGCACTCTGCGAAGCAATTCACGGGCTTGCTGAGCGTATTCCGTATTGGGGTATTTTTTTAAAACTTCCCGGCAGGCTACTATGCCCTTTTCCGGGCTTTTGCCGCGAATTTTCCGGCAAGCCTCGATTTCCATTTGAGCCAATGCCAGCAGATGGTCGGCAGTAACCTGACCTTCCAGCGGTGTTTCCGTTGGCTTAGCAATTTTTTTACCACTCGCTTGTCCGGTAGTCGGAACCGAATTCGGATCGCCCGCCGGACGATTCGGATCGGCAGCAGAATGGTTCAGAGCCTTTGGAGGTGTCACCCTCCAAGGTCTCAGCCCATCCATTCCCATAAGATCCTCTCTAAATTCACGGACACGCCCCGCCGTCGCCTGAGGTTGAGCCCCATCCAGCGAAATCTCAACACCCGTCAAAGATGACAGGATAAACGCGGGCATAAAATCTGCCGCGGGACCGGCATATCGGACAATGCCTTCTTTATCTGCAACCAGCATAAACGGAATTTGCGCCTTTACTCCGACATAGGCACTCGCACCGGACGCCGAATCGGCCGCATAGACCACCGGCTTGTCCATTATTTCATGAGCAAAATCATCCTCCATACCTGTAGCCACTCTTTCAGCGTCTTGCAGGCCATTGGTGTTTAGCAAGAAACAGGTAATTTGCGGGCGGTCCTTGAGAACCTTATAAATATTACTAAAATACTGTTCCTGACTGTTGAGATTCAACTTTTGTGAAGAACCGGAGCCGCCCGTGCGCATCGCTTCGACATCACCATTCGCACCGTCGCCGGCATCTTCGACATCGGCCCTGACAGGCTCGACCTGCCAAAAAAAGATACACAATGTATCCTCGCCGGGCTTGTACTCGACTTTTGAGCCGTCCACGCTCTTGTACTCAAGCCGCCCGAACCGTTCCTTCAGCATCTCCGAGCGCAATGCCGATAAATCAAATTCCAGCGTCCCTTTTCGACTATACGGCTCGGACGCTGATGCATTTCGAGCATTATTTATCGGGTCATTGTCTCGACGACGTCCCGGTCGACGATTCTCGGTCTCGTCCATATCCCGCCGAGGCTCGGGTTTTGATATTCTCGGCTCCGGCGGTCGCTTGCCGTTTAACAGGCAAAAAACCGCCTGACTGATCCAGGTATCCTGGCTGGATTCATCCATTTTACAGGCACGCAGCGACCAGTTCATCGCATCAGGCAGATTGCCCTGATAAAAATCCGTCCACGCCTGCAGCAGCATGTATTGAGCTTTTTGTTCGTCCTTGTAAGCCGGCACAAAATGCTTATTTTCTTCAAGCATTGTTGCGGCCTGTGTAATCAAATCCTCTCCGGGGTGTTGATTCTTATTAACCGCTTGAAGAATTTGCCCCAGCAACGTATCTATTTCAGAACTCGACGCCTGGGCCTCCTGCCGCAGTTGTTCTCTGCGGGAGTTTTCAGGTTGTTCCCCGCGCTGCCGACCGCGATCTTCATAGCCCCAAACTGAATTTACGAATAAGACGGTCAGGGTTATAAAAATGCCCTGCCGATACCATGAAATTGTGTGCAACATTGAGTCTCTCCTCAAAAACAACCCCATCAATTATCAATAAAGCCAATAAAATGGCATTTTACCATCAAAACCCGGCGCCGAAAAGAAAATCTTGGCTCGAATCAGCTATCCTTTAAGAAATACGAAAAAATTCGTAATTTTTTATTGACATCTTACGAAAGAATTCGTAATTTGTGTATTGTACGAAAAAATTCGTAATTCTGTGTAATGTTTTCAACGTTCAGGACGTCATAATAGCAGAAACAGGCTTTTCGAGGAGAAAAAATGGCACGTGAAAAAAAACAATACCCCACCGAAAAGGAACTGGCAATCCTGAAGGTGCTCTGGGCCAACGGCCCTTCTACCGTCCGCCAGGTCAACGCCGAAATCAGCAAAGAACAGAAAACCGGCTATACCACCACACTGAAAATCATGCAAATCATGACCGACAAGGGCTTGTTGATTCGCAATGACGTCCCCTTTAAGCACATCTACAAACCCGCCTTCAGCGAAGAAAAGACCGAAAAACAGATTGTTGCTGACATGCTCGACAAGGTGTTTGCCGGCTCAGCGGAAAAACTGGTCATACGAGCCTTGTCAGCCAGGCAGGTATCGGCAGAGGAGCTGAAAAAAATCCGTAAACTGTTAGACAAAATGGAGGAATAACCATGAACACACTCACAACCTTTTTATCCGAAGAAACCGTCCGGCAGATTGGCTGGGTATTGGTGCATTTCTTGTGGCAGGGCTGTGTTGTGATGGCATTGATGTGGGGCATTCTGAAGACCCTCAGCAAAGCATCGTCGAACACACGTTATATCGCCGCCGGCCTCGGACTGGTCCTGATGGTTCTGGCGCCGGTCATTACTTTCTCGATAACCAGCAGCAATCATACCATAGCCGTTCCCGGAACCGTAACCACACAACCTCCGGCCCCTTCACAATTAACAACCGGTACCGACGACTTGTCTCGCCGTTGCTTTATGCGAAGGCAGAAGTCTTGACGAACGGGGATTTACAATTTACAATTGGCAATGAATCCTGTAATATACACCCGCAAACGCGACTTTTTTAATATTGAACGGTGGAAAATGGCGAAAAGAAGGACATTTCTTGAAAAATAAGGATTTTTGACGGCGAAGGGGTTTATTGGATGGCGAAGACGAAAGCGGCGGGACAACTGACAATCAAGCAATCGCTTAATAAGAGTTTCAGAAAACTGCGGCCAACCCGAGCAGAAATTGAAACACTTCGAAGCGGACTTGTAAAAATGCTTGCTGGGGTGAACCTGAAAGAATCGGAGGAGTATCATAAGAACTTAATCAGGGACTTTTTCAGTAAAACTGCCTTTGTCGATTATTTCATAAACACAAAAGAACGAAACGATCTTGTTATTCATAATGACAAAAGCCCAAAATCCAGTGTTGGCGTTAGCATTGAAACCAAACCACCCGGCAACAAAACTGAGATGCCAACGCCACACAATCTCAATAAAAAAGCAGTGCAACAGCTTGTGTTATACTTTTTAAGGGAACGCATACATAATGAGAATAAGGATGTCCATCACCTCATCGTAACCGATCTCTATAAATGGTTTATTTTTGACGGCAAGGACTTTGAAAAGCATTTTTATGAAAACCCCAAGCTCAAAAAGGATTTTATTCATTTCGAGCAAAAACGTATGTCCTCTGAAAAAACAGAGGTTTTTTATAAGGAAATTGCTAGCCCAGCCTTAGAACAGGTAAAAAGAGAATTGAAATTTGTCTATTTTGACATTCGAGACTATGAGAAATATCTCGAAAATATAAATGATGAGAATGACAGGCAATTAATTGATCTTCAAAAAATCTTTTCAGCCATTCATTTATTAAACTTGCCGTTTGTAAATGACAGTAATACCTTAAACAAGCAATTCTACAGTGAGCTACTGCATATCATTGGGCTTGAGGAATACCGCGAAAAAGGGAAGAAACTGATTCGACGTAAAGAAAACGGCAAACGTGATGAGGATTCACTTATTGAAGCGACCATTTCGAAGCTTGTCTCTTTGGATAAACTTTCTCGCATTAAAGATATCGAGCAATTTGGGCAAAGCCGGGACGAACAGCTTTTCAATATCAGCCTGGAACTTGTGATTACGTGGATTAATCGTGTACTGTTCCTGAAACTACTCGAATCACAGATTGTCAGCTACCATGAAAACAGCCGGGACTATCTTTTCCTGAATACTGAAAAGGTCTCGGAATATGACGATTTAAGTACGTTGTTTTTTGATGTCCTAGCCAGAGAACCAAAAGAAAGACGAAAAACTATACAGGATAAATTCGCCAATGTCCCATATCTAAACAGCTCTCTCTTTGAACCGACCGAACTTGAAAAAGATACCATTGATATCAGCAACCTGCCTGACCATACAGCCTTACCCCTTTACAATAGAACTGTTTTGAAAAATTCCATTGGGAAACTGAATACGCTGGAATATCTTTTCCGGTTTCTGGATGCCTACGATTTTTCATCGGAAGGCAAAGAAGCAATTTCAGAGGACAACAAAACACTGATTAACGCTTCAGTACTCGGTTTAATCTTTGAGAAGATTAACGGCTATAAAGACGGGTCTTATTTTACGCCGGGATTCATCACAATGTATATGTGCCGGGAAACGGTTCGTCGGGCGATTGTCGAAAAATTCAAAGAAAAAAGAAAAGATTTTACAAGTGATAATTTTATTGACTTAGTCATCTATACTCAAAAAGCCTACGAAAAAGAAACTATAGAAGAATATAATAATATTGTCAATTCACTGAAAATCTGCGATCCGGCAGTCGGCAGCGGCCATTTTCTGGTTTCGGCATTGAATGAGATCATCGCCATTAAAGCAGAGTTGGGAATTTTGGTTGACGAGACTGGTAAACCTCTACGTGATTATGCGATCGATGTTGAAAATGATGAATTAGTAGTCCTTGACCATCACGGCGAATTTTTCAAATATGACACAAAAGGTCGCCAAAGCCAGATTGTTCAAAAAACGCTCTTTCATGAAAAGGAACGTATTATTGAACTCTGCTTATTTGGCGTCGATATTAATCCCAATTCAGTAAAAATCTGCCGTCTGCGTTTATGGATCGAATTATTGAAAAATGCTTACTATAAAGAAAACGGTGAGCTTGAAACACTTCCCAATATTGACATCAATATCAAATGCGGCAATTCGCTGATCAGCTTTCTATTGCTTGATAGTAATATACGAACGATTTTTGATGGTGATGTAAATTTAAGGCGCTATAAAGACAGCGTAACACTTTACAAACACGCCTTAAATAAAGATGTTAGAGATAAGATGCGGCATTTTATAGAATCAGTAAAAAAAAGATTACAGGCAAGTCCGATATATGAAAGCGCTAATCTGATAGAGCTAAAAAAGTTAACAGGAAAAGTTAATGAGCTATTAACTCCCCAAATGCTTTACGAAGAGTCTTCCGAAGAAAAGAAAGCAAGAGAGAAAAAGTTGGCTATTGTAAAAGCCAAAATTGAGAAGTTGTCGTTTAAAGTTAAAAAGGATGAGCTTGAGAAATCAAAACAGACGGCTTTAGAATGGCGTTTTGAATTTCCCGAACTACTTGATGCAAATACAACCGATTTTCTCGGCTTTGATATTGTTATTGGGAATCCTCCTTATATAAAAGAAAATGACGACAAAACTGTTTTTGACGGATTGCGGAAATTAGAAGTGTATCAAGGTAAAATGGATATTTGGTACTTATTCTGTGGGCTTGGTTTGGATTTATTAAAAGATAACGGACATCTCTGTTTTATTGCAACCAATAATTGGGTTACGAATTTCGGCGCCAAAAAACTGCGTAATAAGATTGTCCATCATAGCAAACTATTAAAACTGATCGATTTTAATAATTTCATGGTTTTTAACGAAGCGTCCATTCAAACGATGATATTAATGCTGCAAAAAAACCATGAAGAAGACAACTACAGTTTTGATTACCGAAAAGTTGTTGATGCCAATAACAACTTTAAGCATGAGGATATTTTATGTGAGCGAAACGATGTTAGTATGTCTAATGTCACTTTATTAACGCCGGTATTTAACCGGGAGAAAATGGTTGACCAGTTTTTTACTTTTGCCAACAAAACAATAGACAGCATATTGTACAAAATGACAAGAGATCCTGATTTCTTTTTAAAGAATAGAAAAGAATTTGCTCAGGGCATTGTTTTCCCCCAAGATTATTTGAATAAAAGTAACGCCATAAAATTGGGAAATAAATTCGATATCGGAAAAGGTATATTTGCTTTATCAAACCACGAACTTGAGGATATGGGCCTCTCTATTAGAGAAAAAGAAGATTTAATCCGGCCTTACTATACCAGCCAACAACTCCATAAATATTGGGCGGAAGAAGAAAATCAAGAGTGGATTATTTATACTACATCTGAATTTAAAAAACCGGAAAAAATGAAATCTTATCCTAACCTGCAGGAGCATTTAGACCAGTTTGTTTCTGTGATTACTTCCGACAATAAACCCTATGGATTACATCGTGCCAGAGATGAGAAATTTTTTAACGGCGAAAAAATTATAACTATACGCAAAAGTCCGGATGAGCCTGTTTTTACTTATACTGATTTTCCGTGTTATGTTTCGGCAGCTTTTTATGTGATTAAGACAGACAAAGTAAATTTGAAGTACCTTACTGCTTTACTCAATAGCAGACTTATAAAATTTTGGTTAAACTATAAAGGTAAAAAGCAGGGTACCAATTTTCAAGTTGACGCAGAACCCTTGTCACAAATTCCTTTGAAAAAAATCTCTCTAAAAGAACAAGAACCTTTTATTGAATTAGTGGATAATATTTTAACCGAAAGAAAAAGAGACCCCGAACTTGAGTGTGAAATTGACATGTTGGTTTATGAGTTGTACGGGTTGACGGCTGAGGAGAAAAAGATCGTGGATGAGGCGACGAAATAAAAGGCGTTTTTTGTGGTGTTGTTTGAGATGAAAAAGGGGTTTTGAATGGAGCATCAAAGGAACAAATGAAATCAAATGAGAATAATTATGCTTTCATCGACAGCCAGAATTTGAATCTTTCGATTCGCAATCAGGGATGGACGCTTGATTTTGGCCGGTTCAGAAAATATTTAAATGATAAATACGGCGTTGTCAAAGCGTTTCTGTTTATCGGCTATGTGCCGACAAATCAAAATCTTTATACGGCGCTTCAGGAACAGGGCTTTATTCTGATTTTCAAACCGACACTTGTTTTCAAAGACGGGAGAGTCAAGGGCAACGTCGATGCGGAGCTTGTTCTCCACGCGATGATTGAATTCCCAAATTATACCAAAGCAGTTATTGTATCTGGGGATGGGGATTTTCACTGTCTGATCAAACATCTCAAGACAAAAAGAAAGTTGAAGAAACTCATCATCCCGAATCGCTCAAAATTTTCATCGCTTCTCAGGGAATTTCTGACGGAAGACGTGGATTTCATGAATAATCTAAAAGGGAAGCTTGGCTATAAAGCCCAATAAAAAAGAGAGGCATCGCCTCAGGGACGGAACCCTTCGGAAAACCTCTCATCGTGATTCTACTATAGTATCGCTTTATTTGCCCTCCAGTTCAAGCATATTTTCTATATTTCTATATGCGACATACAAGATATGGATGGGCCAGATTTAATTATACATTGATTAACTGCATAAAGACCCATAAAATCACTGAAGATGTATAATATTGGTGTTAATTCGTGTCAAAGTATTAAACAAAATAAAAGCGATTTATCGACATAAAACCTCCGGCGACATCTTCGCCATCGAAACCGACCCGGCCCAACAGCCCTAACTAAAAATGTTCGAAACTCTTAGGAATCGCCCGGCGTCAAGCCGGCTGGATAAGTTCGGTGGGGTAGCGCATAAACGTGTTTAGAGCATAGCCCGCCGGACTTAGCCGGTGAGCAGACCAAAAGGCGGCGGCTTCGGCGGATCTTATGAACAAATCGAAAAATAAACAAAACTATTTGACATTTATCTAACTTTTGCTATAATGTCCTCATTGGCGGTTAACCCGCCCGCTGAAGTCTAAGGACTAAAGCGGCTGACAACTAAACAAGAGAGCGAAACCCCATCGCCCGACCAAAAAGCCCCCCTCAAGCTGTCATCCCGGCCCCCCGAGCCGGGATCCAGAATTAAAATAGCCATCTGGAAGATGTCCACATTCTGGTAGCAGAGTTCCGAGTTCTGTATTCTCAAAGCCAAAGGGGCCTTGCCCCGAAGGCTTTTTATGACAAACGAACCCATTTTCAAAATCCATAAAATAACCCTAAGGGCTTTCCCCACAAGTGTTTACTGACAACCGTTGACTGTTCACTGACCAAAAAACGAACCCAAACGAACCCAATTTCCCCGAGGACTGAGAACGGGAGACACCAGAACGGTTTTTTCAAATATTGACATTTTGTCCCGTTCTGCGTAAGATTTTGTAAATATTGAATATAGAGCGATTTGTTGAAAATACGGAGTGAATACGTATGTTTACCGGGATTATTGAAACCGTCGGAACCGTGCGGCAGGTATTACCAAAGGGTAGTCAAATGCGGCTTGTGATCGATATCAACCGCATTGCCGAAGGCACCGCACTCGGTGACAGCATCGCCGTCAGCGGCGTATGTCTAACCGTCTGCAAACTGGCCGGAACCGAGGCAACGTTTGACGTCAGCGGCGAAACAATAGCTAAGTCCGGCCTGAAAACGCTCAAAGCCGGAGCCAAGGTCAATCTCGAACGCGCCATGAGCGCCGACGGCCGCTTCGGCGGACATATCGTCCAAGGCCATGTGGACGGCGTTGGACGCATCACCGCAATCCGCAAACAATCTGACTTTGCCGTGTTTCGTATTGAGGCATCCGCCGACCTGCTGGACCAGATGGTTTCAAAAGGCTCCGTCGCTGTTGATGGCATCAGCCTGACCGTTGCCAAACTCGACACCACCGGCTTTGAAATCGCTATCATCCCCACCACCCTGCAGGAAACAACCTGGCAATATGCCAAAATCGGCGACACGGTCAACATTGAAACAGATATCCTCATTAAAGCCGTCAAAAAACAACTTGAAAAAATCCTCCCCACAGAAGGCGGCTTGACACCAGACAAGCTGAAAGAGCACGGCTTCTAAATGGAATTGTCATATAATAAAATCACCATCTTTTTAATCCTGTTGGTTTTGCTGTTGGTTTTGGCATTTAGTTTTCAGGGTATTCGCGGCGTCTGGGATCCGGACGAGGGCTATTACATCGGCACGGCAATTTCAATGGAGGCCCAAAAAAATTACCTGGTGCCGATACTGGGCGAAGAGGAGATTTTTTTAGATAAGCCGCCCGTTCTTTATTGGGGCATTTTAGGCGGGTTTAAACTATTCGGGCATAGTGAATCTGCGGCGCGGTTTTTTACAGGGCTGTGTTTTGGATTGACTGCGATGGTTGTTTTGGCGCTGGAGTTTTCGATGTCCGGCCGGCTTGACAAGGCCTTCTGGGCCGCGGTGATGTATGCGACCATGATTATTCCTTTTATCGCCGCCGATTTTGTCACGCCCGATACACCGCTGACGTTGTTTACCACGTTATCAATGTTGTGCTTCTGGCAGAGCATTCGGCCGAACGGAACAAAGACAGGCCTCTGGATTGTGTTATTGGCGATAGCGGTCGGTCTTGGATTTCTAACCAAAGGGCCGGCAGCGTTGATTCCCTGTGGCGCCATGTTTGTCTATCTGCTGATACAAAAGCAGATGAAGCGATTCTTTCTGAATCCGTGGATCGTTGCGGCGGCGATGATGTTTGCGGCCGTGGGTTTGAGCTGGTACATCTATATCTCATGGAAATTACCTGACGCCGGCGCCTATTTTTTCGATAACATGATTTGGGGACGCTTGGTTTCCGGCAAATATCAACGTAATCCCGGGGCTGTCGGCGCATTGATTTACCTGCCTGTAATTCTGCTGGGGACGATGCCGTGGAGCGTGCTTTGGTACGGCAACAATCGGGGCTTGCGAGCGTTTTTACATGGCCGGACATGGAAAGAGGTCTTTGCGAACCCTTCGAAAACCCTGTTGGCTTGCTGGATTTTGATTCCGCTGATTGTGCTTTGTGCGGCCAGTTCAAAATTGGGTTTTTATGCCCTGCCGATATTTCCCGCGTTGGCGCTGGCGACCGTTCGATTATTCTCCTGTCCCGAAAATCGGGAATCAACCATTGCAACATTGCAGCCGCCAAAATCCCCTTTTGTCTTAACGTGGGTCGTCGCCCTGTTGTTGGCCCGGCTGATTCTCGGCGCTATCCCTTCGTCGCATGACTGCCGGACACTCTGGCATGAACTGAAGCCTTATTTGCCCGACGGGCAATACGAAATTGTAACGGTTGACGAACGGGCCAGCGGCCTGTGGTTCTACGGCGCCCGGGAAGTGGAAAATATTACCCGCCGCCCCACTCCCTATCCGACATTTATTCCGACGGAAAATCTCGAAAACGAGATAGGCGACATGGCGCAGGATGACTATCCGCATTTGTTTCTCATTCAGGGGAAAAAACATCTGCCGTCAATCAAAAACGTCCTATCCGAAACCGGATGGGATATAAAAGAAATCTCTCTGAAATACAACCGGTGGCTGTTAATCTGTGAGCCGCAGTAGATTTTGCCGCCTCCGACGGAGCCTGTTACTTTTTCATTTGAGATATATCCCCAAAAGGGTATGATAGATAAATCGGATAAGAAGAAAAGTTTTCCGAAATGCCATAATTCGAATATAAAGGTCGTAAGTAATGTATCAACATGTTCGATTATATATAACTCGTGGTTTTGTTGGATTGTTAATCGTTTTGCTGCTGATTTCCGGCAGCAAATGGGAAACAGAGTCTCCGATGGTCAGCGCGGTTTTGTTTCTGGCAGGCTGTGTTCTCGTCGGGGTTGCCTCGCTGGGTCGTCTTTGGTGTTCCTTATATGTCGCCGGCTACAAGACAAAACATCTGGTGACCGTCGGTCCGTATTCGGTCTGCCGGAACCCCCTGTATTTTTTTAGTATGGTGGGAGGCCTGGGTGTAGGCTTGGTCACAGAAACGTTCACCATCCCGGCTATGATTTTGGTTGCGTTTGCTCTCTATTATCCATTTGTAATTCGATTTGAGGAAAACAAATTAAAAACCCTTTATGGAGAAGAATTCAAAACCTATTTTCAAACGGTCCCGCGATTTTGGCCAAAGTGGTCATTGTTAAGTGAGCCAAATGAGTATGTGGTAACACCCAAAACATTCAGAAAGCATATTTTCAGCGCGTTATGGTTTATTTGGATGATTGGGATTCTGGAATTGATCGAGATGTTTCGGGAACTGAATCTTCTGTCTACTTCTTTCTCAATTTACTGAAACAGAAAGTATATTATCGTGAATCGTAATTGTTATGAATGGCAATATTAACAATCTGATAGGCAACGAGCTTGTCATTGGTATCACGATGGGCGATGCCGGGGGCATCGGCCCGGAGATTGTCGTCAAGGCACTGGCCGATCCGGCCATCCGGCGGCTGGCGAAGTTCATCATTTTCGGGCTGGATGAACAGCTTGAATATGCCGCCGACCAAATCGAAATAAACCCGTTCTGGCTGAGGCACCCGCATGAGAAACTGAGCCGGGATTACCCCCGACAGGTCGTGGTGGCCGATTATGACGAGTACCCTGTTCCGGCCGGCATTCACGCACCCAATCGCATTGCGGGGGAGGCTTCCATGCGATTTTGCACAGACGCTATCGATGCGGCACTGACGGGCATCATTGACGCGGTCGTCACCGCCCCCATCAGCAAAACCAGTTGGCACATGGCGGGCAGTCCCTGGCCGGGGCATACGGAAATGCTGGCGGCACAATGCAAGTCGCCGCGTAAGGTGATGATGTTTGTCGCCGGGCCGCTGAAACTGGCGCTGGCGACGATTCATGAAGGCCTGTTCGAGCTTCGACACAAATTTACCATTGGCCGCGTTTTTGAGCCGATTGATTTATTGAATTCAGCGTTAAAGGATTATTTCGAGATTAAAAAGCCTCGCATCGCCGTGGCGGGTCTGAATCCCCACGCCGGCGAAGACGGCCAGTTCGGCGATGAGGAAAAACGCATCATCAGTCCGGCAATTTTACTGGCACAGGAAGTCGGCATTGATGCCCAAGGACCTTACCCGGCTGATACGCTGTTTTATCATGCCGCACAGGGACACTATGACGGCGTGGTCGCCATGTATCATGACCAGGGCTTGATTCCGATTAAAATGGTGGCGTTTGACCGGGCGGTCAATGTGACCATCGGCCTGCCGATTATTCGGACCTCGCCGGGGCACGGAACAGCCTTTGACATTGCGGGCAAAGGCATCGCCAACGAAAACTGTATGAAAGAAGCCATACGTGTTGCCGTGCAGATGGCGAAAGCAAAGAAAATGAAACCACAGGTTACACAGGTTACACAGAAATAAATATAAATCCCGGAAATCCGTGTAATCGGCGGTTTCAAAATATTGGATTTAAAATGCAGACCAAACAGGACATTGAGAAACTGCTGGCAGGCGCCGGCACAACTCCAAACCATCGACTTGGTCAGAATTTTCTGATTGACCTGAACCTGATGCGCCTACTGCTCGACACCGCCGGCATCCATGAGCAGGATGTCGTGCTGGAAGTCGGTACCGGCACCGGCTCATTCACCGAGAGCATCGCTGAACGGTGCGGCCAGGTGATTACCGTCGAATACGATGACTCGCTGTACGCCATCGCCAAAAAACAGCTTGAAAAGTTTGACAACATCGTTCAGTTCAACATGGACGTACTGGAAAATAAAAACATGATTCATCAGGAAATTCTGGACGCCGTGCAGCAGGCCCGTCAAGCCTGCGCCGGACGGTTTCTGCTGGTGGCGAATCTGCCGTACAATGTCGGCTCATGCGTGATGGCCAACCTGATTACTGGCCCCGTCACGGCCGATGCCATGTATGTCACCGTGCAAAAAGAAGTCGCCGACCGCATGGCGGCAAGCCCCAATCATGATGACTACGGCACGCTCAGCATTCTCATGTCCGCAACGGGCAATGTCCATTTTCTGCGAAAGCTGCCCCCATCCGTTTTCTGGCCAAGGCCCCAGGTGGAATCCGCTATGGTCAGTTATGAACGAAATCCCGTCAAGCTCGCGGAGATTCATAACATGCAGACATTCCGCGAAGTCATCGCCCTGTTTATGGGCCACCGCCGAAAAATGCTCAAGGCCTGTGTGAAGTTTACACAGGACCGTTTGGAAAACGTACGCCACTGGAACGACGTTTTCGACGAAGCCTTCGTGGATTCGCATAAACGCCCCGAAGAAATCACCTCGATTCAATACATCGCCATCGCCAACCTCTGCTATGAGCAGATACGGTAACGTCTTTATTTTTCCAATATCAGTAATGCCTTAGCAGGCATTTCTGATTTCGGCAACACTTCATGCATATTTTGATAAAACTGTATTAGGTCTGCTTTCAATCCATTATCTGCAAGTGTTTCAAGGCCACCCATATAATATGGACTTAAATTTGCCATTTGTTTCCATATCTGCAAGGCATCTGCTTTATTGCCGGACTTTGCGGCAATGATGGCAATTTTGGAATACCATTCTGGTATTTCTGTGACTCCCAAACGAGAACATGCGAAGGGGAACATTTTTTCGGCGTTTTTCCAGTCACTTACCGCCAAATAGGATTCAAAAAGTGTGAATTGAGCGCTTTCTTTTAATTCTTTGTTGTCGGTATTTTCGACAGCATATTCGAGCAGAGGAATGGACCGTTGCGCAAACCGCATCCGATTCATGGCCCAGCCAAGGGTATTGGCACGAGTTGGATCATTACCGAACGCCAAGGTTTCGGCATAAGTAAAGTGCTTATCCAAATCCTTGGGGGCGGTACTCACAAGCATACACCATAATAAGCGTTGTTCAGTATTTTCCCATATCGGACGATTTGTAAGCCAATTCCACAGCACCGGGTCATCTGCGCTGACATACTTTTTAAATTCAGATGCCAACAAATAGGCCGCCCTCTTGCTTGATTCGGCAGTGGCTGGCACCTCTTTGATTTCTTTGCAGAGTAAAGCAACCGCTTCCGGGTCGCGATGCTGTTGCTGCAAAAACCGGACATAGTCTCCCAGTATTGAACTGCGTCGGTCTTGGTATCCTTTACCGTAGGGTCGATTGGGTTCCGGCTGAGGAGCCGTAAGAGCAAAACCCTTTAGTAACGCAACCTCCTGCTGGTTAGGTTCGTTGCGACCCCAATAATACCTTGCGCGTTGCTGCCAGTATTCAGGATTATTTTTAGAGAATTCTTCTTTTGCCTTAATTTGTTCTTCAATCGTTCGCTGTCCGCTCGCCTGCTGTACCCGACCGGCAAGAAACGCGTTCAAATCAAGGTTGTTTTCTTGTCGTATAGTTGCCGCCTCCACCATCCACTTCTGCGCCTCACTATTATTTCCCAGTTTGAGCAGGCATTCAGCCATTGATTCACGCACGTTCACTGCAAACAAAGCACGAAAATTCGTTTGGGGCCTTGCTTGATACATATGGGAAAGGTTTCGTACCTCAGCTTCAGTAAGGGGAATACTTATGGCTTGCCTGTAAAATTGTATGGCAGATTTCCATTGCTCCAAAGTCTTTAATATTGAGGCAATTTTTGCTGTTTGTGCAGCCGATTCGGAATGAACCGTTTCAGCCATCCAGGATAAATCAAGCGTGCTAAATTCCCGTGAGCCAATATGGGTCAAAGCGTCAAGAAATGCAGTAGCACCTTCAATATTCTGTGGATTTTTGCGTACAATATCCGACAACTTTTGTACCAATTCAGCCGTTTTGCCATATTGGGCGTTGAAGCTCAATCGCTGTTTAATCCAGTAATTGTCTATTCCCTTCGGCATATTCGCCAGCCATGAATCTACCTGCTCGAAAGTCCATCCCGCTTTTGTCAAGTGCTCCAACAGTCGATTATATAATGTTAGTTCAGAGATGTTGTCGACAAATATTTCGACCGTTGCTTTGGCAACATCCCAGGCGGCAAACTCGCTACAGGCATCATAATAAATCTCGGCTATTTGAGGGTTTTCCATCTGAGGGTTTAACGCCTTGAGTTCCTGTAATGCGTCAATGGCCTCTTTATTCATGCCCACTCGCAAAAAAATATTCAGTTTAAACATGGCATCCTGAGCATTTTTCGGAGTTTTTGCACTAACCTTCGCCACCACTTGGGCAATAGGAATTTGCTGATCCAGCAGTGCAATTTTTGTATCTTGATGTGATTTCCACCAATCGGCGGTTTCCTGTGCCTCGATACTACATGGAAAGAAAGACAATATCGTTTGGAGGAATATTATCGTGAGGAATGATTTTGTGCTCATCGTTCTTTCTCTAATAATCAGTTTTGATATTTAAAGAGTAACAACGAACAAAAAGAATTTCAATGTGTATTGTGAGGTTTTACAAAGATTTTACAAAACCACACTTTTATGCCGGTGGGAGTGGCATTCGATGTTGACGGCGACCGGCAGCGAGGCGATGTGGCACGGGGCGGTCTCGATGCAGACTTTTAGTGCAGTAGTATCGCCGCCGAGACCCTGCGGGCCAAGGCCGGTAGCGTTAATCGCCGTCAGCAGTTTGTCTTCCATGTCTTGATAAAATGAATCCGCGTGGGGTTCGTCCATGTGGCGCAGCAATGACTTTTTACTGAGCAGGCAGGACATTTCAAAATCGCCGCCAATGCCGATACCGACCACAAATGGCGGACAGGCATTGGCTCCGGCATTTTTGACCACATCCACAATCCAACTCATCACGGTTTCTTTCGAGTCGGTGGGGTTGAACATTTTAAACTGGCTTTTGTTTTCACAGCCGCCGCCTTTAGCCATGACGGAAATCTTAATCCCAGCGCCCGGCACAACCGCATGATGAATAATCGCGGGCGTATTGGTTTGCGTGTTCTTTCGCTCATTGAGCGGTTCGGCCACCACACTTTTTCGCAGCAGGCCCTTTTCATAACCAGCAGCAATGCCGTCCTGGATCGCATCAATAATTGTCGCGGACGGTTTTCCCGGCGGCGGAGCGATTACCGTGTTGGCCCCCTGCTCGACAAATACCAGCGCCAGACCCGTATCCTGACAAAGCGGAATCCGCTCAGCGGCGGCAATCTGTGCATTTTCAATCAATTGCCCCAAAATACGTTTGGCGCGGAGATTGCTTTCATGCGTCTCGGCATTCCTCAATGCCGTCAAGACGTCAGCGGGCAATTCATAGCCGCATTCAATACAGAGCTGCTTAACCGGCTCAACAATTTGAATGTATTGAAATGTACGCATTACGGAATCGTCACGTCAAAGGTTTGATACATCGTATTATCCAGATCATCACTGACGGCCACGGCAATGACATGCTCGCCGGACTTCAGGTCGCTGATGTGAATCGTAAAATTTTCGGCCCGGGTATCATAGACACTGTCCTCTGGCAACGTCCCCATCCACTGGTCATTGCTGTCCACCGTATACTGTACCTTGCCCACGACTGTATAGGCATCCTCAACAGACAGCCGCAATTGAACCGAATCACCGGTTACGTTCACCGCGGACTCTTTAATCTCCGGAGCGGTATTGTCAATGACAACCGGGTCACTGACGCGCGAACCTGTCAGCATTGTCGCGGCGGTATTGCTTTTGCGGTCACTGGCGGTCACGCGCACTTCATAGCGGCCGTCTTCCACCGCCCGGCTGTCCCATTCAAACCGCGGCAAATCCAGCTCCTCTTTAAGCAAAATCCAGACCGTCCGGCCATGCTTGCGGAACTGGAGCGTAAATTCCAGCGTATCCCTATTGTCATCGGAAACCGAAAAACCAATATCATAGACCGTTGGTTTATTCTTATCCCGGTTGCGCTGAATCTTAATAGCATTGACTTTCGGGGCCAGATTCGGAATCACCGATGCGACGGCGACTTCACGCACCGTCGGCGACAAGGCCGAGTCGGAACTTTTCAGCGTCAGGCGATATTGACAAAAACGACCCAACGGGCAATTCAAATCCGCAGGCTGCTTTACCACCACATCCTCCGTCCAGCCGGAAAAAGTCGGATCGTTCGGCTCTTTGACATTGCCGCTTCGGCTGGCCATTAAAATTTCACATCCGTCAGGAATATCCGCCTCAAGCTGAAGTTTGCCCCAGCGGGCGGGTTGCCCGGCATCAACCAGGTCGGATTCATAAACACCCTCGCCGGTAAATCCTTTGTCTAACTGCACCAGTCGCGCCGGATTGGACAGGCCCAGATATAACGTATCGTTCACCGCCAACAAAGAGGTAACTTGCAAGGACGTTTTGTCTTCATAAAAAACGGACTTTTCTTCGGTATTTGGATTGACCGTATAGAGCTGGGCCTTGTTGCCCGTCCCCAGCCACAATTTTCCGTCAAACTCCAAAAGCGAATAGAACACCGCAATTTCCGCAAAAATATCCGTCACAAAACCATCCGGATTAATTTTGTAAATATGTCCGGCGATTTTAGCCGCAGGCGGTGTGGGCGCTTTGCGTTCGGGTTTGGCTTCCGGCTCTTTTTCAGGCTCATCTTCCCCGTTGGCGGTATTCAACGAAGCAACCGTATTGGATGTAGATTCTTCTTCGCCCTCATCGTCGTTGTCCGGCCTGCCGGGAGCATTTCTCATTGACGCGCCGGAGGCTTTTAATTGCAGCATCGCCGCGGCCGCACTCGTCGCGGCCGCAAAAAGATTCCCCTCCCCGTCCATCAGCAGTGAAACCACTTCATTCTGTTCAGTGTCAAACAGAACCGTCGCACGTTTGGTTTCGGGGTCGATTTTGTAAACAAGCCCGCGCTGGCCACCGCCGGCATAAACCATCCCATCCCTGACAAGCAGTGACAGGATGTTCTTGTCACGAGCCTCATAAATGACCTCGGGATTCTGACAAAATGCGTTCAATCGGTAAACCAGCCCGTTCGGCCCGGTCGCTAAGTAAACATTGTTCGCCTCATCCAGGGCAATGGCAAAAATATAGTGTACTCTTTCGTCTTCAAAAACAACTTCCGGCCCTTTTGCTAATCGAACCAGCTTGCCTTTTTTGCCGCTGATACCAATCAGCAGCCTGCCCGCCAAATCGTTGGCCATCGCAAACACATGTTCATTACGAATGGACGTCCCCGAACCATCGCCTTTATCCATCGGATAGACTTTGTCGATGCGACCGTTCGTATAGCGAAGAACATTAGCATCCGGTCCGGTTCCCAGATAGACCACACCGTCGGCGTCAGCCATCATTGTATGAATCGACCATGCATCTTTCAACAAACCGCCGGTATCAATCTGTGTGATTTGAGGGGCCAGGCGAATCAATCCCGTTGAATCGATAACCACTTGCTTCGTTTCACCCTTCAAAAAGTCGGCACTGCTGTTATGACGTGTAATCACCGAGGTCACCGCCTGGCTGAACGAAACGATTATCAATGAAAAACAAAGCACGGCTGTCGCGTAGAGTTTAACTTTCATGCATCAATTCCTTATTATCTGATTATTCAACCATAATTTCAATTTCAGCGCCGCCCTGCACAATCTTATCCAGGTCAATCCGACTTTCTGTCCAATCCTGATAGGCCGTCACCGGACGCAGACGTTTATCATCCTGCATCAACAGCATTTTAGTCTGCGGAAGCTGGGGCAATTCATGCTGCTGCAGAACGATTCCCGTAGCCGGTATCGGCATAACCGCATACAGACCATCATTGCGAAAACCGGTCACACGCCGCAGCGCCTCCATCAGGGTCTCGGCATCAAATGCCCGAAAACGCTGTGGAGCTAAGTTAGCAACAAAACGCCGGTAATTGCTGCCTCCCATCACCTGAATGGTATATTTGCCCGATGAAAGCGTCTCGGGAATCTTAAATTCAATGACGGTGGCGGATTCTTCCGAACGAAACGATATCAGCGTAACTGAAATTGAGATTGTCTGTCCCGGCCTGACGCGGGTTCCGGAAACATCCACCGCACGAATACCCGCAGAGCCGTCCCCGGAAGTAATTTCGACGGTTGCGTCAATGGATTCGAGCTCCAATTCCTTAAACGGATTATTCAGGGCAAGCGCAGCAATGGAATACAGATTCTGCTCGATATCCGACGTACTCTGGCCGGAAGAGATGTTTTTAAGAATCAGCGGTTCCTGTCCCTTAATCTTCACCTGCGATTCATACCGCACGGTGTGTTCCGGCGGCAGCGGCCCCTGCAACAGCGCCGCCCCGTTCAGAGCCAACTGAAGAATCAGCGGCGTGTACATGCGATCACTGGCAAGATAACAGTTATATGTTCGCGACTCAGGAGCATTCTCCCGATGAACCCGGATTGTCAGCGGAATAGTTTTGGGCGCGACTCCAATCGTACCGCGAACACCGAATGACTGGTCAAACTGAAGTGTTCCCAGAACAGGTCCCGGCGACGAAAATTTAAACGAGCTGTTTCGACCGGCGACCACCGCATGAACGACTCCGGCGGTTATCGGCAAATTCGTCGGCCCCTGCCCTTTAAAATTGTGTCCAAATCCATAGATCTGGTCACCAAGAATGTCCGTAACCGTACCGGTAGCCGCAAGCGAAATATCCCCGCCGCATAAAACCACCGACAGCACACCGCCACGTTCAAAATCGGTCGCTTCGCTGACCGTCGGCAGCGTAGCCGGTGCACTGACCGGGATAAAGCCCATTTGATGCAGCGGCACACGAAACGAATCACAGACCTGTGAAGGCAGCGAACTGCTGAGTGGGATGAGCATTCCCTGCTCGCCTGCGCAATTCTGCAACTGGTCCATCGACTGCCGGTAAACATCTGCCAAATTCATCGGGCCGGACAAATCAAAATGAAAGACCGCCTCTGAAGTCGTATCCGGAGGACTTTCAACGCTTCCTACCTCCAGCATATCCTCTATCGGACGCACCATATACAGCGCATCCAGCGAACCGTCCCAGCCGGCCGCCAACGCTCCCGCCAACCGACCATCAATAAACACCGGTGAACCGCTGCAGCCGTGAATCGTTCCGGCATGCTGAAATCGCTCATCGGTTCCAATCACCAATATCATGTTTTGTCCCGGGCGATACCCCCGCACCACACTGAGCACCTTCAACCCAAAACGCTCGACCTGGGTCCCGGAAAAAACAGTCAGGCAATAAGCCTCCATATCCGCCTGGATTTCATCGAGGAAAATATATTTTGTAGTATCCACCCCCGCAGCTTTTAAATTCAAACAAAAAAGAGGAAGAATAAACAAAACCAAACAGAAAGATACGGAAATCCCGTGTTTTCTCATAGAGTCAGTCCCTGCTTTCCAACGATTTACATTCTTTTGAGTAATTTATTAGTATCGCTAAACAGTTATTGCATGTCAAAAGCATTTTTTCTATAATGCCCCTTTTATATAGAACACCGCGAGCACAGATAGCGCCAACGCGGCAGAAACGCTTATTGGAAAAGACGAATATTAACCGGTTAAATCGATTGAGAGGTAAACCATGGATTCCGAACATCGCCATGAATTGAAAACCAACGAACTGGCAGATTTGCTGGCTCATTTTCCGGAGTTTCTCAAAAGAAACGTTAATCCCATTATCGGCATTTCCCTAATCGTTATCGGGCTGATTACCTGGCCGATGTTTACAAAAATGAGCCGCCAAAAGACCATCACCGAAGAAAGTCAGGTCTCTAAATCGATTCAGATGCTGGGGCAGGATATCGGCCAGGCACTTCAAAGCTATCAAAGCGCCCCGGAACAATTGAATCCGGCACTGAGTACAATTTTGGTCAATGCCAACGCACTGATAGACCTGACCGGCGAAACCGACAACCCCAATCTGGCGGCGCTGGCCTACATCAAGGCCGCTCAGGCCATTCGAACCGAACTGCACTTGAGAAAAGAAATCGTCAGTCCGGAAATACTCGATACGCAAACTCAAAAAGCGCAGGAAGCGTATGAAAAGGCGGCTCAAATGGCTGTGATTCCAACCATGAAGGCGATGGCACAATTCGGAACAGCCCTTTGCACCGAAGAACGCGGCCAAACACAGCAGGCCGCCGAAATCTATAGGGCGATTATTGATGATGCCGGTTTCGCCGCAACGGTTTTCCCCAAGCTGGCTCAACAGCGGCTGGACAGCCTTGACGACAACGCCGAATCCTTCACGTTTGTTGAAACAGCACCGGTAGAAAGCGAAGAAGCACCTTCAACCGAAGTCATGCAGACTCCCGAAGCAACCACGGTAGAGGCCGAACCTGCCGAGACACCGCCTCCGGCAGCAGAGACCGAAATCGTCGAACCAGACAGCGAAGAATAATCTCGAATGTCCGAAACCCAAAAGCCATCTTCCTTTGACGATACAAATCCATCCGATGAAATTCCGCTGATTGAGCAGGAGACAATCGATCTGGACAAGACCCTGACCGAAGACGAAGCCGATGAGCTGGCCGGTCAGCAGGTGCGTTTTCGTGTGGGAAATAATCTTAAGTTTAATCGTCTGGATAAATATCTCGGCGGGCGATTTAGTTGCTTCAGCCGGACTAAGCTGCAACAGCTCATCAAAGAACAGGGCGTCAATGTCAACGGCCGGCCCGCCAAACCCAGTTGCAAACTCCAGCCCGGTGATGAAATCGATTTAATCCTGCCCGTTCGTGAACTGCGAGAGTTGGTTCCGGAAGACATCCCGATCAACGTCCTGTATGAGGATGATTATATCATTGTCATCAATAAACAGCCGGACCTGATCGTCCACCCGGCCCGCGGTTACAAACACGGCACGCTTGTCAATGGGTTGGTGTATCATTTTCAGAATCTGTCGTCGTGTCCTGAAGACCTTCGCCCCGGCATTGTCCATCGGCTTGACCGCAATACCACAGGCTGCCTGGTGGTCGCCAAAGATGACACGTCTCACTGGAAGCTGTCCCGCCAATTTGCCGAGCGCACCACCAAGAAAACCTATATCGCCATCATTCACGGTACGCCTCAACTGGATGCGGACGTCATCAACCAGCCCCTGGGGGTACATCCCACCAGGCGGGAAAAATACGCGATTCGCCATGACATCGGCAAAGAAGCGGTTACCATCTATGAAGTGCTGGAAGCGTTTCGTGGGTATTCACTCGTTCAGCTTGACCTGAAAACAGGACGAACGCATCAAATCCGCGTCCACCTGTCATACATCAAACATCCCATCGCTGCCGACGACATGTACGGCGGCAAAGTTGTCTATCCGTGGCAGATTGAAGACTGCGACGCGGTGCCGGAAGAACCGCTGATCGCTCGCTGTGCCCTGCACGCATGGAAACTGGAAATCACTCACCCGGCCACCAATGAACGCATGACGTTCGAAGCTCCTCTGCCGGATGATATGCAAAACCTGCTCGACAATTTACGGAAATACCGTAAACAGGTCTAAAAACACTGGCACAAGATCTGTCCGCAATTCATCGGCATTCTCATTGCTTTAAGACAGGATTTTGGTACAATCCAGCAGTCAGAGCCCAAAACATAACCAAGGAGTACGTCTCATGGAACAACAAAACTGGTTCTATCGACTGAATAATCAGCAAGTCGGTCCTGTTGCACAGGAACAAATCATACAACTAATGATACAGTGTATTCTTACGGCTGACTCGTATGTCTGGGCCGAAGGCATGGAAAACTGGCAGCGCATCGAGCAAATCCCGGAGCTTGCCGCATTCATGCCGACCGGTCAAGCCCCGCAACGTCCTAAATCCGTAACGGTATTGGGCATTCTGAATATTGTTTTCGGGGGACTGACATTGCTGTGCGCACCGTTTGGGATTATCAGTTTATTGATGCCGCAGCCAAACAGTCCGTTTCAAATGACCGAGATGATGAAATTGTTTTCACTCGTTGGTTACGGCATCGGTTTTGTGTTCGCGATTGTATTATTAGCCAGCGGCATCGGTCTGCTGAACCTGAAAAAATGGGCACGGCAGGCGGCTTACCTATATGGATGGTTTGCGATTTGCTGGGGGATTCTCGGAACAATCGCCAATGGTATTATGTTCAGTTCGAGCCTGAGCAACGTTTCGCCGGAAGCAATGCCGGTAGTGGTCGGCGGCATCATCGGCGGGATGTGCGGAGGACTCATCGGGTTGATTTATCCGGTCGTTCTCATTATCTTTTTAAGAAAACCCCATGTCATACAAGCCTGCAATAAGTGACGGTTACTGGCAGGCTTTGATATATTTGACTACGGCGTCATCTTCGTTGCTGCCGATGATTTTGTTGGCGTGTTGTTTTAATTCTTCTTCGGCGTTGGCGACGGCGATGCCGGTTCCGGCCAGTTGAAGCATTTTGATATCGTTGATATGGTCCCCGAACACCGTCAGATTTTCTAATTTATGGCCGGTTATTTCCACCAGCGTCTGGATAGCTTTAGACTTGCACGCCCGCCAGTCATGGATGGTCAGCCACCAGTGCCCCGGACTGTAGGGGTTTTCAAACAGAAAATTTTCCAAACGTCCCGGATACTTTGCCGCCAGCAGCTTTGACAAGGCCCTGACATTTTCCGGCGGGCCCATCACCGCAAAGGCAATCACCTTTTCAGCAAGGGCATGATTTAAATCCTCGGTCCGGCGGATGCGTTTGTCCTTGTGCACATGCAGGATGTCATGATACCATTGCATCTGTTCATTTTTCAAATCCTGCCAGTACAGGCAGTCTTCCGTGCCATTATGCGTCACGATAAACGGCAATAAATCTTCTTTGAGAATATGCTGATAGATTGTTTGTGCAAAATCGTTTTCAATGTTGTTAATCACCAGATGCCTGCCCGTTGCATACTCGGTAATAAACGCCCCGTTAATGGCAATCACCGGCAGCGTCAACGGCAAATCGCGCAGCACCGGCACAATCTCCCCCCACGCCCGCGCACTGGCAACGGTAAAATGGATGCCCTCGCCGAGTAGTTCCGCCAACATCCGGAGGCTGTAAGCCGAAAGCGCCCCATCACTACGCAACAGCGTCCCATCTAAATCCGATATAAATATCTTTTGATGTTCCATTTTCACTATTTTAGACACAGATTAACTTTAGCTATTCACAAAGAAAAAAGTTTCGAGAAATGATCGTTTGTTAATAATCTTGAATACTCAGCCGAATTCCCATTTGCCGTAATAAACCAAAGTCATCGGTCCAAGGAACGGAAAAATGTTCACAGACATCAGGTATATTCATTCTAGGATTGTTCGGTCCAAGCTTATTTTCTTTTGTGACTACGGTTGCCCCAACAGCCCAAGCATGTGCAATAACAAAAGGATCTCCTTCTGATTTTTGTTTTCTAAAGTTAACCAATTCGGGGCATTCAGACATTATCTTTCGAACTTTTTCTTGGATTTCTTCACCTCTCTGCTCATCCGAAATATTGCGAATCAACTCTGGGTGAATCTTTATCCATTCAGCCAAATCATCGTCTTTGTTTTTGATTTCTTCTTTCACAATTTCTGTACAAAAAATCCGTCCTTCTCTTGCCCTTTCTGCCAACCAATCCCAATAAGATGGAGCAATCTCAGGAGAATAATATCCGTGCCACGCTGTAATCAAAATATTAGCGTCCAAGCAATATTGTATTGGCATTGATTTGCTCCCTAATATGATGAATCCAGAATACCTCGTAACTTCGGGAAATTGTTTACCTTAGAATTAAGAATCCCGGCCACTTCGGATGCTAACACAGAACCCGAAGATATAGCATCTAATGCTGTGCGAACTAATAATAATCCATTTTGGTAAAGTATGTTGCGAATGCCATCTCCCCCAGCAGACCTTGGAGGCAGATTTTGATAACGGATATTATATGTTCGAAGCAAATTCTGATATTCTTCAATCTGAATTTTGCCTATATCTTTTAAACGCCTTGCTATAACCGGCCCACTCACACAGAATTTCTTGGCAATATCATCCACATGTTCTAATAAAGCAGAATAACTCTGCGGTTTCCAACACGGTTTTAAATCTTTTGTCGGAACCAAAGCTAACCCAGCAACTTGATTGCAAAATCTTTCGATTTGCTCTTCTCTTCTCCGAGAACGTTCAGGAATATTCATATTAGAAATACCTGGCAAATTTAGCCAAATATGCGCGAGTTCATGAACCAGAGTAAATAAACGTCCGGCATAACTATCTTTGGCATTTATATATATAAAGGGCGCATATTCATCGACTAACACAAAACCACGTGCCTCATCAAGCTCAATACTCCCTTTTTGGCAAACATTAATCCCAACCTGCTCTGCTTGAGCAATCCAGTAGTTCAAAGCAACTCGGGGAATCTTGCAGGATATTTGTTCAATAGTATCGATATTCAAAGTACTTCTTATTTTTTTGGCTATATCTAACATCGCTTCATTCAAATTGGATTCACCAATGAATTGTAAGGGTAAAAACTCTTGGAGACGAAGATATTCACGTAACCACTCCTGTTGCATTTGCATTCGCCTAATCCAAAATGCTAGTTCTGAACTCCACTCCGCAGGTTCATGGGCAGCTAAATGACGAAAATCCTGCAATGGAACATGTTCTTCTGGTGGTTCTGGCAAATAAAATATTGCTAATGGTCGCCGATAAATACTCGCTATATTTTTTAGTTGTGCAAATGTCGGTTGTTCTTCTCCATTTTCCCATTGAAGAATTTCTTCTTCCGTCTTTTTCATCCTGCGAGAAACCTCTTCCAAATCCATTTTTGCAGTATCCCTCGCCCACTTGAGAACCGAAGGTGTAACCAATCCTTTTATACTTTTGGACATAAATTCCTCAGCAAAAATGCCTATAATATTAGTTATTTACTCCCGCGGCAGTTTGGCCAGGTCGAGGTCGGAGCCGGCGACCATCAGGACATCGTCGGTATAGACCACCGTGCCGGGCATGGGGACGTTGATAATGCCGTCTTCTTTTTCGTCCGTATTGGTCTGGGCGCGTTTGATGGCGACGAGATTGACGTTGTATTTCTGGCGAAGCTGCAAATCCATGACGGTTTTTTCGTTAAAGCTGGCCGGGGCTTTAACCCGTGCCAGACTGTAACCGGGGGCAAAATCAATCTTTTCCTCGATATGCGGCGCGATAAGCCTGTACGCCCAGCGTTGAGCCGTTTCGATTTCCGGATAGACCACATCCGTCGCCCCGACAGCACTGAATACCTGTCCGGCGGTCAGGTTGGCCGCCCGCGCATAAATCAGCGGAACGCCTATTGCTTTTAAGTTTACCACGGTCAAAATCGCCGACTCAAACGCCCGCCCGCGTTCACCCATGCCAACGATGGCCACATCCACCTTATCCACCCCTTGCGCCTTGAGGGCCTCTTCGTCGGTGCTGTCCAGACGAACCGCATGCGTGACCTGGTCGCGAATGTCTTCAATAATCGTGCGTTCCTTGTCAATCGCAATCACTTCGGCGCCGCTCATTGACAACGCAATCGCCAGTTTTTTTCCAAAACGCCCCAGCCCTATCACCGCAAAACGTTTCATAATCACTCCGTTCAAAATAAAATATCAAAATGAAAAAATCAAAATTAAGGCAGTCCGGCCCGCAGGGCCGTCCATATTTTTACTTTTTACTTTTTAATCTTTGATTTTTCTATCCGACCATGACCGCCTCGGATGGATAATCATAAACGGCCGGCTTGAGATTAAACGTCAGCCCCGCCAGCAACGTCATCGGCCCCAGTCCTATCACCGCAAAACGTTTCATAATCACTCCGTTCAAAATAAAATATCAAAATGAAAAAATCAAAATTAAGGCAGTCCGGCCCGCAGGGCCGTCCATATTTTTACTTTCTACTTTTTAATCTTTGATTTTTCTATCCGACCATGACCGCCTCGGATGGATAATCATAAACGGCCGGCTTGAGATTAAACGTCAGCCCCGCCAGCAACGTCATCGGCCCCAGCCTTCCGACCAGCATGGTGACAATGATAATCCATTTGCCCGCGGTTGTCAAAGTCGGCGTCACACCCGCCGTCAGCCCCACCGTTCCCAGCGCCGAGGCGGCTTCGAAGCTCAAATCCACCAGCGACCACTGCTGGCCGTTGTTGCCGCGATTATTGTGCTCGGTCAGCACCAGCAGCCCGCTGGCGACCGTCAACAACGCTGCAAATAACAGCATGACCGTCATGGCCCGACCGACCACGACCAGCCGCACCGACCGCCTGAACAGCTCCACTTCCCGGCGTTTACGCAGCGTCGCATAAATCACCATGACCACGATTGCCAGCGTCACCGTTTTGATGCCGCCTGCCGTCGAACCGGGGGAGCCGCCGATAAACATCAGCAGCATCAACACCAGCTTGCTGCCTTCCGACAAGGCCGCAATATTGATGGTATTAAAGCCTGCCGTTCGTGCCGTAATCGACTGGAACAGGGCAATCTTGAATCGGCTGTCATGCTCGGCCTGCGGTGAAAAATGCTCGAACAACATTAACAATGCCGTACCGACGACAATGAGAATCAAACTGGTGGTCAGCACAATCTTTGTCTGCAATTGCAGACGTTCGGGAATTCCCAGACTAAAACCAAATTCCGGAGACAATTTCCGCCGGAAAAATCGCTTCGTACGGTCCGCGGCAACATGCGTCAAGTTATACAGTACCCCAAATCCAAGCCCGCCTAAAATAATCAGCGGAGCAATCACCGCATAGACACCTGTTGAGCTGTTGTAATCGACCAGACTGTTTTTAAATAAACTGAAACCCGCATTACAGAACGCACTGATTGAATGGAAAATACTGTAAAACCATTGCTGCGGTCCGGTCACCGCCTCCGGCACATTATCCCACATCGGGTAAAGCAATAACGCACCAATCCCCTCTATCACAAGCGTGCCCAGGAAAATAAAACCGATCATCACACTGATTCGGCTCAGCGTCTGGGCATTCAGAATATCCTGCATCGCCAGCGATTCTCTCACGCTTAACGCCTGCCCCAAAAGCAGGGCCAGCACCGCACCGAAAATCACAATGCCTAATCCGCCCAGTTGAATCAATGTCAAAATGATAATCTGTCCCAGTTGCGTAAAATCGCTGCCGGTATCGACCACAATCAATCCGGTTACACAGGTCGCACTGGTGGCGGTAAAGAACGCGTTCGTAACGCTCATGTTATCAAGATTATGCGCTCTGGGCAGCATCAACATCCCGGCACCGGCACAAATCAAAACCACAAACAAAACGATGAGCACCAATGTCGGATTTCGTCCCGAAGACGCCAGCAGAATCATTCCTAAACAGACCTTTGAAATGGCCTGTAAAATCAGGTAGCCGGACACCGACGTCAAAATAACATCCGAACGGCTTTCCAACGCAAACCAGCGACCCGCCCCGACCGCAATAACCAGCAGCCCAATCATCAGCGGAATTTCAAACCAGTTGACTTTCAAAAACTCCAGTTTGTTTTGCGCATTAAAAAGACGCACGAGCTTTTCCGCCAGGAAAACAAACACCATCACCGCCTGAATGCTGTGCAGCAGGGTCGCCGTCAAAACCGGCTCGTCAAAACCGTACAGCATCACAAACGTGGCAATGACAATGGTCATCGACAGAAAATTAATGCCGATGACCGAACGCTCAATCGCCTTGTTTTTATACAAAAGCTTCATATCTTCTTCTTTTACAGTCAGTTAGAAAATCAACGATTAACTCAAAGCCGGCCTGACCGACATCCTTTGCACTGCCATTTAACCGTTTTCGGCTCGGATTTCCAGTTAATTTTACCCCACATCCACCAGCCCCAGTTTGGTCCCGAAGCGTTTAATCAGTTCGCCGCGAATCAGGGCGTGGGGTTTCTGCGTCAGGGTCGGGTCGATTTGAATCATTGCAAAGGCATCCCGGCGGGCCAGGTTCAGCAGGTCAAAGTCCTCCACAATGTTGGCAATCTTCAAATCGGGGAGCCCATGCTGACGGGTACTGAACAATTCGCCGGGCCCCCGCAGTTTCAGGTCATGTTCAGCAATCTCAAAACCGTCCCGGCTGCGCGTCATGATGTCCAGCCGGCTGACGGCAGTTTCGTCCTCGGTCTCAGCAAAGAGAAAACAATACGACTTGCTCTGCCCCCGGCCGATACGGCCCCGAAGCTGATGTAACTGGGCCAAGCCAAATCGATTGGCGTTTTCAATCACCATCATCGTGGCGTTGGGAATATCCACGCCGACCTCAATGACGACCGTTGAAACCAGCACGTCCAGCTTGCCTGCTCGAAAGGCGGCCATAATGTCCTTCTTCTCCTCCGTCGGCATCTGTCCGTGCAAAAGCCCGACTTTAAATTCCGGAAAAACCGTCGATTGCAAACGATGGTATTCATCGACTGCCGCCCTAATATCGGTTTTCTCCGAATCGCCCGGCTCTTCCGAATCGATGCGCGGATACACAAAGTACGCCTGTTTTTTCGCCTTCAATCGCTGGCGGATAAAGTCCATCGCTTTATTGCGGTCGTGCGGCTGCACCCAGCGGGTAATCACTTCCCCCCGCCCCGGCGGACTGTGCTTAATGACCGACACATCCAGGTCGCCAAACGCCGTCATCGCCAGTGTCCGCGGAATCGGTGTGGCCGTCATCACCAGACAGTGCGGGCTGCGACCCTTTCGCAAACCGGCGCGCTGATGAACGCCAAACTTGTGCTGTTCGTCAATAATAACAAGTCCCAGATTGGCATAATCAATATCGCCCTGCAGCAGCGCGACCGTCCCGACGACAATATCCACATCGCCGGTTTTGATACGCTCCAGAACCGCCTGCCGCTTTTTGCCTGTGATACCGCCGACAATCAATTCGCGTTTGACCCGGCTGCCCTTCAAAAAACGCTCCATGTTCTGATAATGCTGGCGGGCGAGAATTTCCGTCGGGGCCATAATGACCGCCTGACATTTATTCGCCACCGCTGTCAACGCCGCATAGAGTGCCACAACCGTCTTGCCGGAGCCGACATCGCCCTGCAACAAACGATTCATCGGAATTTCTTTGGCCATATCCGCCACGACCTCTCCGATGACATTTTCCTGGTCTTCGGTCAAAATAAACGGGAACCGCCGACGAATGCGATGGTCGATTGTTTCCTCACACCGCATCGGTATCGCGGGGTTGCCATGCTGAACATGATAGCGCCGCAGCGCCAGCCCCGCTTGCATCAAAAACAGTTCATCGTATTTAAGCCGTCGTTTGGCCTGAGCAAGGGTATCTTCATCGTCCGGCCCATGAATCTGCCGAAAGGCGATTGGGCGAGCCATCAGTTCATTCTTTTTCGAAAATGCCTCATCAAACAGCTCCGGCACCAGCGGGGCCATTTCGTCGATATGCGACCGCATGATTTTTTTGATTTGCCAGCTTTGCAGTTTGGCGGTAGCCGGATAGACCGGCCCGCTGAACGCTTCCGGCCCCCGCGGCTGGTCTTCCTGCAGGACAATAAACTTCGGATTGCTCATTTGAAGCTGGTATTTGTATTTTTTCGCCTTGCCGTGAACCAGCAAGACTTTGCCCGGCTCAAGCTGATTGATGAGATATCGGCCGTGGAACCACACCACCCGCATCAATCCTGTCTCATCGGCTAAGGTGATTTCAAAAATGGGAATTTTGCGATATGGCTGCCAGTCGGTCTGTTCGACTATGCCCACGATGCAAACCGTCTGGTTAGCCCGAACATCACAAATCTGAACCGGTTCCGGCAGAAAAACCCAATCCCGCGGATAATATTCCAGCAAATCGCCAACCGTCCGGACATCCAGCTCACCAAACGCCTTCCCCCGCGCAGGCCCAACCCCCTTCAAAAACTGCACTGGTGTCTCTAATGTAATCTGATTGGCTTGCTGCTCTGCCATAGCTTCCTTATCAATGCATTATCCCCGATTTTCCTACTATAATGCACGCAAAGAAGCTTTTTTGCAAAACTTTTCTGGTTTATTTGCCCTCGCTTGAATGTTGACCGCCAACTTGATTCAGCTTTTCTTCCAGCTCTGTGAGCCGGTATTCCAGTTCCAGCGATTTTGCCTTATTTTTCAAATCGCCTCGGTCAATCCGCCCGCTTGGAGCATATAGACTCCCATGACTACAACCATCACTATCATACAAAAAACTCCGGCCGCTTCGATCATCGGATCTTCAATTGGGCTATCTATTTATTTAATAAAGTCGCTTGAAAAAAGCCAAGGTTCATTTTTGTACGAAAATCGGATAATAATCACCGTCTCAATGTCCTATAATAACAAAATAACCCTACTATTCAGCGGGTTTTTTGTTGCTTTGCTGTTTTATCATAATTAAAGTCAAGAAAAAGAGACCAAAACTTCGAAAAACATAGGATAATCGCCCTTGTTGTTGTAAACTAAGGGTCCGATAAGAATGTGCGTATTAAGTTCGGGTGTATGGGTTTTTTAACAGGAGTGGTATTGTGAATTCACAGGAAAACCAAGCGCAAGTCAGTAACGGCCAGTCAGAAGCTGAATCGCTCAGGCAGAAGGTTCAAAAGTACAAAACGTATCTGGCCCAAATTCTCAAGCAAAAGGAGAACCTCTCCGGTACCTGCGAAGACCAGGCGACCTATATCGCCGACATTACCGAGCAATTGGAGCAGATACGCACCCAAAACGAATCACTTCAACAACAGTTCGACCAGCTTCGCTCACAACAGGCTCAGGATGCGCAAGTACAACCGGACAGTCAAAAACTCAGCGAACAACTCGAACAGTCCGACATCAAAATCCGCGAACTGGAAGAATACCTTCGTACCCAACAGCAGCAGCAAGAACAGGCCCAACAGGACAACTGTCGGCTTCACGAACAATTAGAACAAACCGCCACGAGATTGAAGGAACTGGAAGAATCCTACCAGACTCAACAGGAAGAAATCTCTCAGACCCAGCGCCAAAAACAGGAACTGACCGAACAAATCGAGCAGGCAAATGAAAAAACCCGCGAATTGGAAGCCGTACTTGAAAACCAAACTCGGACTGCCGAAGATATCGCCGCCCTGCAGAAGCAGTTCGACCAGGCCAATCAAAACCTCGCTCAACTCACCCGGCAGAAAGAAAACCTCACCGGTACCTGCGAGGATCAGTACAAAACAATCCTCGAAATTTCCGAGCAGGTTCAGGCGCTTAGCGAACAAAAAACGCATGCCAAAGAACATATCGAACAACTCCGGCTTCAATTGCAGCAGCTCTCCGGCGCCGAGGGACAAAGTGGACAACTGGCCGAATCCATCCGGCAGGCCAACACTCGAATTCAGGAACTTCAAAATGACCTCGATACCCGACAGGCTGAATGGAATCGGCAAACAAATGAATTCCAAACACAGTTAACCGAAAAAGATAGCCGGCGCCAACAGCTCACCGAGCAGTTAAAGCAGGTCAATGACGCAAAGCATCATCTCGAAGAAGAAAGCCACGCGCTGCAATCGACCCTTTCGTCACAACAGGAAGAAATCGACTGCCAGCGACAGAAAGCCGAACAACTGCAGGAAACCCTGCACGAAACTGAAGAACTCCTGCGTCATCAGAAACACGCCTTCGGCCAAAACGAAGAATCCGTTTCCCAGCTTCGCAAAGAACTCAACAACCTGCAGACGGTTCATCAGGAAACGGTTGCTCAAAACGAATCGCTTCAGATCCGTCTCCGGCAGGCCGACAGCAATTATCAATCCTCCCAACAGGAAATCGGCCAATTGCAGGCCTATTTGTCCAAACGACAGGAGGATATCGACTGCCGCGAACAAAAATATCAACAATTTCAAACGTCATTGCAGGAAACCGAAGCACGTCTCCAACTGCAAACACAAACCGGCGTTCTCATGGAGCAAAAAGTCGCAGCGCTTAACGACAAACTCAATGCGCTGCAAGCACAGAATCAGGAAATGCTCACCGAAAACCAGTCTCTGCGAGCACAGGCCGAAGACTGGAACCGGAAATATCAGGACCTGCAGCACGACCGGCAGGCACTGCAAAACGAATTCGACAAGGTACGGTCTCATCTGGAAACCAAAACCAGCGATTTACAGCAGACCGCCCTCGAATTAAAACAACATCAGGAACAAAAAGATACACTGCAGGCGGAATTGGCTTCTGCCAATCAAGACGCCGAAGAATCCAAACAGGCGCATCAACAAATTTGCGATGAACTTGAAGCCAAACAACAATCCTTTGAGCAGGAATTGGCGGACCGACAGGAAACCATCCGGTCACTTCAGGCCCAAACCGAAGAATGGCAAGCGAAACACCTGACCATTCAGGAAGAAAAGGGAAACCTCCAGGCAACCCTGTCTTCTCTGCAGGAAGAACTGACCCAAAAGGAAAACAACTACCAGCAGCTCCAATCGGCCCTGCAGGAAACGGAAACACTGTTGACGCAGGAAAAAGATGTGACCGCACAGACCAAAGAAAAACTGGAAACCCTGCAAGCCGAATTCAACGCCCTGCAAACACAGCATCAGGAAACAACACAGGAAAACCAATCGCTGGCGGAACGTGTGAACGAATGGCAGCAAAAACATCACGCCGCAGAACAAAAATATCAGGCATCGCAAACCAAATACCAATCGCTGAAATTGCAGTTACAGGAAAAAACCGAACAGGCTGAACAGTTTGAAAGCCAACTGGCTGACAGCCTGCAAAAACACAAACTGTTTAAGCAGGCACTGAAAAATAAGGACGCCCAGTTCGATGACCTCCAGCAGCAGGCCGATACACTGCAAAAACAAGTCCGGATGAAAGCACAAGCACTGGAACTGGCCAAAGACACACACCGCCAGCTTCAGGACGACCTTGAACAAAGGACAGAACAATTTGAAAAAGAACGCGCGGCCCAACAGCAGCAAATCCAATCCCTGCAAACAGATATTGACGAAACAACCGGTTGTATTGATGAGCTTTCCATCTTAATCCAGGACGTGAATACGGAAAACGAAGAACTGCATCAACATGTTGAACAAACCATGCAGCAGATAACACAGATTCAAAACCGAATGGCCAAACAGAAAAAGGAAAATGAAGAGCTTCGCGCCGAAAATGCGACGCTCCAGCAACCGGCCGGTATCCTGGCAAAAACACAGGAAGAACGCGATACCGCTCAGCAGCGCGTTCAGTCACTCGAGCAGTCACTGGCACAGGAAAGAGCCGTCCTGAAAGTCACACAGCAGGAAATGCAGAAGTACCACAAGATGACCAGCGACCTTCAGGAAAAGGTCTGCAAGATGACCACCGACGTTCAGCACGTCAAAGATGCTGAACTGCATGCCCGTCAGGAATTGGTCAAGACCAACGAACAATTGACCGCTCTGCAGAAAAATAAAGAAAATTATCAAAAACAGAGTGAATCGTTCCAGCAGTATGTGGCCAAGATGGAAGCAAAAACCGAAACCCTCACCAGCCAACTGCATGAACGCACCGTCGATCTCGAAACAGCCAACCAAACCATCCAATCGCTCCAGGAGCAGAAATCCCGAACATCCATGCAGCCGGGACCGAATGATTCGGCCCTGACGCCGCAGGCGGCAAATTCAGATATAGCCGCCAGCGCAACTCGAACGCAGAAAACGCTTCAGCAGCTTCGCGAAGATATGAAAAACCGCAAGCAAAAAAGCCGGCAAACACGCCAGCAGCTTTCCCGTGTCAATGCCGGGTTGGATATGATACAGAAAGACGACGAAGACGGCCGGGCACAAAAACACAAAAAACTCCACCAAAGCCTCAATTTCTTCGGCGGCGATCAAAATCCATAAACACCCCAGCCCGCTTTTTAACAAATCCGCGCTTGACGAACACGGCTCGATAGGATACCCTGTCGAGCCGTTTGTGTAATTTTAACAGGGAAGGTGTATGCGCCGGACCTGACAATGTGAATTTTACCAGAAAGAAAGGGAAAGAATCATGTACACGACTATTGTAGACGTAACGGCACGGGAAATCCTCGACTCACGCGGCAATCCTACCGTCGAAGTCGATGTCCTCCTGGACGACGGCTCATTTGGCCGGGCCGCAGTCCCATCCGGTGCCAGCACCGGCGCCTACGAAGCCTGCGAACTCCGCGACACCAAGAAAAAACGCTACATGGGCAAGGGCGTTCTCGCCGCGGTTAAAAACGTCAACGAAATCATCGCACCCGAAGTCCTCGGCATGGACGCGCTCGCTCAGGAAGACCTCGACGCATTCATGTGCAAACTGGACGGCACAGCCAACAAGTCCAAACTCGGCGCCAACGCCATTCTCGGCGTTTCGTTAGCGGTCGCAAAAGCCGCCGCCGCATCGCTCGACCTGCCGCTGTACCGCTATGTCGGCGGCTGCAACGCCAACATCCTGCCCGTGCCCATGATGAACGTGCTCAACGGCGGCTCGCATGCCGACAGCAACGTCGACTTCCAGGAATTCATGATTATGCCCGTCGGTGCCAAAGATTTCCCCGCCGCGTTGCAGATGGGTGCCGAAATCTACCACACACTCAAGAGCGTCCTCAAGAGCAAGGGCCTGTCCACCGGCGTCGGTGACGAAGGCGGTTTTGCCCCCTCACTGGCCAAAAATGACGATGCGGTGGAACTGCTCATCGCCGCCATTAAAAAAGCCGGCTACAAGCCGGGCAAAGATGTTTCGATTGCCCTGGACCCGGCCGCCACCGAAATGTGGGTCAAATCCTCCAAAAGCTACAGGTTCTTCAAATCCGACCCAAAAAAGACAACCACTTCGGACAAGATGATCGACTTATGGGCTGCCTGGGTCAAAAAATACCCCATCGTCAGCCTTGAAGACGGTCTGGCCGAGGACGACTGGGACGGCTGGGCCAAGCTCACTAAAAAGCTCGGCGACAAATGCCAACTCGTCGGCGACGACCTGTTCGTCACCAACACCCAGCGCCTCGCAACCGGCATCGAAAAAGGCTGTGCTAACTCGATTCTCATCAAGGTCAACCAAATCGGCACACTGACCGAAACACTCGAAGCCATCGCCCTGGCCCGCAACAATGGCTATACCGCCGTCATAAGCCACCGCTCCGGCGAGACCTCCGACGCGACTATCTCCGATTTGGCGGTCGCTACCGGCGTCGGCCAGATTAAAACCGGCGCTCCCTGCCGCACCGACCGCGTGGCCAAATACAACCAGCTTCTTCGCATCCACGAAGAACTGGGCGCCGCAGCCCGCTACGGGGCAGAAATCTTCAAGTACTAAACGACCAAACGTCGATACAGGGCACAGAGGCCAACCGCCGATGTGCCTTTTTTTGTCGATAAATTGTCATTCCTGCAAAAAAACCTCGCCAAAGGCGAATGCCGCAAAAGCCCCTGAAGAGGGCGTTACAAGAATAGCCGGGGGTGTAAACCCCCGGAAAACCGAATGGATAAGCTCGCTTTAACAACCCGTTTTTTGATGTTCACGGGCTTTTTCTTGGCCGGAGCGTGTGCGGTGGTGCTGGCGATTCTCGCCAAGCCGGAGCTTTATGATTATTACCATAATCGCGCCACGCTGGACCAGCTCGGCGCCCAGAACGAACGCATCAAAGAACTGACCGACCAGTACGCCGCCCGTATCCAGCTCATCGAAGATGAACCGGGCATTCTCAAACGTTTCAGCACATCCACCTTCGGCCAAAAACCACAAGCCCCGGACACTGTCTTTCCCGAAGCGGGCAGCCAAAAGCTGAAGGCCGAAACGGAAAAAATCCTCAAGGCCGAAACCCAGCCAAAACCCGTCGACCCGATTCCCGCATGGCTGACGCGCGTCATCGATCCGACCAACCGAACCGCCTTGTTTCTGGCCGGGGCCGCCCTGGTCTTCATCACCTTCATCTTCTTCGGCTCACCCCACATAAAAACGCCATGACGCACCCGTCCCAACAGAAACCTGACGCGGGAGAAAGACTCTATAGCAACCAACAGTAATCAGTGAACAGTGAGCAGAAATAAGGCAGAAGGCGGTATAGCGATTATCCAGAGTTGTCAATTCTTCTTTTCCCCTGCGTTTTTTCATTGAACCAACCATCATTACACATTACATTGCGCAGGAAAAGCGATTGTTACAAAAAAAATTAAAATATTTGCGCTTTGTGTATAATCCGGTATGAAGCAATAACTCATTACGAAATAAACAGATATGCGTGCAGTGATTCAGCGAATCAGTGAAGCATCTGTCACGGTTGACGGGTGCATCACCGGGCAAATCGGGCAGGGACTGTTGGTCTTTTTGGGCGTCGCCAAAGATGACACTGAAAATGATATCGCTTTCATCGCCGACAAAGTCGTCAATTTACGAATCTTCGAAGACACCGACGGCAAAATGAATTTATCCGTTAAGGATATCGGCGGCGGGGTTCTGCTCATCAGCCAGTTCACCCTGTTCGGCGATTGCCGAAAAGGCCGCCGACCCGACTTTACACAGGCCGGCCCGCCGGAATTAGCAAAAGAATTATATGACAAGACCATCGAAGCAGTTAAGGAAAAAAGCGTCCCCGTCCAAACCGGCATTTTCGCCGCCCACATGCACATCAACAGCATCAATGACGGCCCCGTTACCCTCATCATCGACAGCAAAAAAACATAAGACAAACAACTCCTTATAAATCCTTTACTTAGAAACAATCGCCACAACCGGGCATAAAACCGCCAGGTTAAAAGCTTTGACTTTTTCGATTCGCAACGGTACATTGCAACACTTGTCTGAAAGCGGTAATATAACCCAAAAGGAGGTCTTTTTAGATGCCCTATTACCATGACAGGCAAATCGGCATTTAAAATGCAACGTATTTGAAAAATTGAAACGAGGGACCGTTGGCAAAACAGGACACAACTGAGATTCTGGATGAGATATTAGCACGTGTCAAAGCGATTGACCCGGTCAATACGCGCAAGTGGTTCGACGACCTGCATATTACCGCGTTCGATCACGGCTTAATGCAAATCGGCTGTCCAGAGCAGTCCTGTGCGGAATTTCTGCAGGATCATTGCCTGACGACGTTTACGCAGGCCGCCCAGAATATTACCGGACATCTCGTTTCGGTGCAGTTTATGGACATGGGTGATCAGCCGGCTGCCGGGATAACAGCGATTGCTGAAAAAACCGGCCGGTTTCGTCTGCATCCGGATTATACCTTCAATAGTTTTGTTGTCGGACCATGTAATCGGCTGGCTCACGCAAGTTGTATCGCCATCAGCCAAAGCCCCGGTATGATTTATAACCCGCTGTTTTTATATGGCAATGTCGGACTGGGGAAAACACACCTGCTTCATGCGGTGTGCCATGATGCCTGCAAGCAAAATCCTGATATCTCGATCCAATTTCTCAGTTGTGAGGAATTTATCAACGGGTTTATCAGCGCCATTGAAAAGGGCAACGTACAAGAGTTTCAGAACCTGTACCGAACGGTAGACGTGCTGATCATTGACGATGTTCAGTTTTTGCGTGAACGCGAGCAGAGCCAGGAGGAGTTTTTTCACACGTTTAATGCCCTGTATAATAACCGTCGGCAAATCGTTCTGACCTCCGACAGTGCTCCGCAGGATTTAGCGAAATTGGAAGACCGCCTTATCAGCCGCTTTAAATGGGGACTCGTGGCCCGTCTGGATGCCCCCAGCTATGAAACACGTATCGCCATCATCAAGAAAAAAGCCCATCTTCGCGGACTGGAACTGCCTGACGGCGTGGCCGAACTTATCGCCGAGCATATTAAAACCAATATCCGTGAACTGGAAGGGGCACTGACGATTATTTACGCCACCGCGCAAACAACAAATCAGTCCATTACGCTGGAATTGGCGCGCCAGGCCCTGGGAGTCCAGGAAGTAACCCTGTCAAAAAACGTAACCCTCTCGGACATCATCCGGATGGTTAGCGACCACTTCGACGTCCGGATTACGGATCTGCAAAGCAAAAAACGCAGCCAATCCATCGCCCTGCCCCGGCAGATTTGCATGTACCTGGCACGAAACCTGACTCGCCACAGCCTCGAAGAAATCGGCGGCCATCTCGGCGGACGTGACCATTCGACGGTTGTTCACGCCTGCTCCAAAATCGAACACTTGTACAAATCCGACACCGATTTTCGCGACCGTATCGATAAACTCTCCACCCACGTAATGCAATCCGCCTAAATCCGGCTTTTTAAAACAACTACTACCGAGAGCACTATTTATTGAACAACAGCCTGACCTATAAGTGCCATATTTCTGTCTATCTGGCACTTTTAATGGTAGCAAGTGTTCAATAAACCATGCTCCCCTTAGTAACTTGACAAACAACGGCATTGATAAATAATGCAATATACTATCGTCTGCTTTGTATAAAACAGTTTTTACAGCTCTGCTTTTATCAAAATAAAATCATACTCAACTTTACACAACCCAAGGGTCTTAAGGAGACTGAAAATGGAGAAGAAAACACTTACAACGGCTGCGGGGATTCCCGTCAGCGATAATCAAAATTCCCTCACGGCCGGCGAAAGAGGCCCGACCTTACTGCAGGACCACATTTTACTGAACAAGCTGGCTCATTTTAATCGGGAACGTATTCCCGAACGCATCGTACACGCCAAGGCCGCCGGGGCATTCGGCGTCTTTACCGTAACCCATGACATTACAAAATATACCAAGGCAAAAATCTTTTCTAAAATCGGCAAAAAAACCGAGATGGTAGGCCGGTTTTCGACCGTCGCCGGAGAAAAAGGCTCTGCGGACACGGTTCGCGATGTGCGAGGGTTTGCACTGAAGTTTTATACCGAAGAAGGTAACTGGGATTTGGTCGGCAATAACACCCCCGTCTTCTTCATTCGCGATGCTATCAAGTTTCCCGATTTTATCCACACTCAAAAACGCAATCCGCAGACGAACGCCAAAGATGACACGATGCAGTGGGATTTCTGGTCGCAGGTTCCGGAGGCGTTACACCAGGTAACCATTTTGTTCTCAGATAGAGGCATCCCCAAAGGCATCCCCTATATGAACGGCTACGGTAGCCATACGTACAGCTTCATCAATGCCAAAAATGAACGCTTCTGGGTCAAATTTCATTTTAAAACCAACCAGGGAATACAGTGCATGATGCCGGACGAAGCCGACAAGCTGGCCGGTCAGTGTCCGGATTATCATACGATTCAATTGTTTGAGATGATAAAGAACGGCCAGTATCCCAGCTGGACGCTTCATGTTCAAATCATGCCGGAGGTTGAGGCGGAAAATTATCGCTGGAATCCTTTTGACCTGACAAAGGTGTGGCCGCACGGCGACTATCCGCTGATTGAAGTAGGCCAATTGGAACTGAACCGCAACCCCGAAAATTATTTCGCGGAAATTGAGCAGGCCGCCTTTTCTCCGGGCAACGCGGTTCCGGGGATTTCCTTCTCGCCGGACAAGATGCTCCAGGCCCGGGTTGTCTCCTATGCCGATGCACACCGATATCGTCTGGGGGCCAACTACGAAAGCCTGCCGGTCAACCGTCCCAAGTGCCCCGTGCATAATTATCAGCGTGACGGAGCCATGCGGAGCGACGGCAACGGCGGCGCCTCTGTAAACTATGAGCCGAACAGTTTCAACGGCCCGAAAGCAGACCCGGCCTATGCCGAGCCGCCGCTGAAGATATCCGGTGATGCGAACCGGTACGACCAGAAACGCGGCGTCGATGATGATTATATCCAAATTGGAAATTTGTTCCGCCTGATGCCGCCCGACGCACAAAAACGTCTGATTCAAAATATCACAGGAAGTCTGAAAAAAGTGTCTAAAGAACTGCAGAAAAAGATGGTTGCCCATTTCACAAAAGCCGACAAAAATTATGGCGGCGGGATTGCTAAAGAACTGGGACTTTAAAATAACACCAAATTTTTAGTTTTAAAAAAGCCCGGGCCTTTTAACGGTCCCGGGCTTTTTGAATAGAACAACTTAAAACGATTAATCATCCAATCGCAATACAACATATTGGGCAAATCGACCGGTCTTCACCAGCAACAGCGCCTTCTTGCTTTCTTCTGATACTTCAATCGCCTGATTGAACTCGCCAACCGTCGTTATCTCCTCCCGGTTTACGGCAAGAATCACCATGCCTTTACGGATACCTGCCTCATCCGCCGGACTGCTGGGTTCAACTTCAGCAACCAGGACACCGACGCCTTCGTCAGTCCTGTATTCATCCGCGACTTCTTCGGTAATCGTCTGAACGGTCAAGCCGAATTTTTTGCCGGTTTTAGACGTATCCGCCAACTCGCTTTCGGCCTGTGAACCGACTTTGACAAGGACTTTCTTTTCTTTGCCCCCGCGGATAATGGTAAATTCCACCTCCGTATCCGGCGCCGTAAACCCGACAATGTTCCTCAAGTCCTGTGAATCTTCGACTTTTTTATTGCCGATCTGAATAACCACGTCATCTTTTTTCAAGCCAGCCTTGTCGGCGGGACTATCTTCGGTGACAGTCGTAATCAAAGCACCCTTGCCGTTTTCAAGTTTGAAAAAGTCAGCCATTTCCGGTTCGATATCCTGCGGCAAAACACCAATATATCCTCGCTGAACCTTACCGGTCTTGGTAAGTTGTTCCTGGATCGCCTTGGCCATATTGATAGGCACCGCTAAACCGATCCCCATATAACCACGGTCACCGGTGATAATCGCCGAATTAATCCCAACGACTTTACCTTCCAGATTCAGCAGCGGCCCGCCGGAGTTACCGGGGTTAATCGCCGCATCCGTCTGGATGAAGTCCTGGTAAACATCTGCTCGGCCCACCTTACGGCCGAGCGCACTGACGACCCCAACCGTTAAGGTCTCTGTCAGGCCAAAGGGATTGCCGATTGCAATAACCCATTCACCGATTTCCAGATCGTCGGAATCCCCCAGTTCCACACTGGGCAGATTTTCGGCGTCTTTGATTTTCAGCAGAGCAACATCAGACTTGTCATCCGAGCCGACGAGCTGTACCTTATCGTATTCCTGCCCGTCGCTCATAACAATCTTGATTTCATCGGCGCCGTCAATCACGTGATGATTGGTCAACACGTAACCATCGCCGCTGATGATAAAACCCGAGGCTTGCCCTTCCTGCCATCGCTCCTGCGGCTGTTGACCGCGAGGGCTGCGCTGACCAAAAAATCGCTCAAAAAAATCATTGTCAAAGGACGAACCAAAACTCCCGCCTCGGGAAACGATTTTGCTTCTGACTTGAACGGCCACAACCGCCGGCGTCGCTTTTTTGGCCACGGCGGAAAATGCCTTGCCCGTTTTTCGCAAGGTTTCAATACCGTTTGAATTAACCTCTTCGGCGATAAGTGGGGTTGTCAGGAATGATGCCAATAAAACAAACATCCAGATTTTTAAGGAATGGCTCTTTTCCAATCTCATAGTTTCTGTCCTTTCTTTTGTTAAAATTTCATCACTGTTATACTCTACTTTAAAACAAAAAAACAAGACCCCTTTAAAGGCTTGCTTTAACATCCCCTGACGTTTCTGCCGGCTGACTGAAACCCTATACAATAAAATCGGGCCCGCCTTTAGCGCAGACCCATGAAGACCATGATAATTACTCCTTTCTATAAATTACGTTGGTCATTCTTTCTTTGTTCAACCACATCTGGAATAATTACTTACAAACACTGCGCCAGAATACACAAGAAGGCGCAACCTCCTTATAAAAAACAACTTATATGTTTTTCGGAAAGCATAAAGTGATGCTTTTCTGCCAATTTTGCAGGGTAAAAAAGCATTTACTTTGACAGGATTTTCGACACGCAAAATACATTTAACACCTGAGTGGGCGCATATAAAAAGCCCGGCGAATATATCGAATAATCCGGCCGGGCTTATTTGGGTTTCTTTAAAAGTCAAACTTAACTCAGCTTACCCCCTTGTCATCGCCATCTCGTTCCCCGGAAGTATTGTCATTATCAGATGCCTCATCGTCTTCGTCATCCCAGTCGCCGATTTCAGCATAAATATCGCAATCGTCGTCATCAACGGTTTTCGATTTTCCTTTGTCCTGTTCGGCCTTCAATAAGTCGGCCACGGTCGGCTTGTCCAGCGTTCCACCGTCAAGAATCACCTTCACATCATCGGCATCCAGTGTTTCATACTTCAGCAGTGCTTGTGTCAGCGATTCCATTTTATCCTTATTGGCTTTGATCAGGCTTTGGACTTTTGCATAAGCCTCATCAATCAACTTCTTGATCTCGCGGTCGATTGCCTCAGCGGTCTTCTGAGAATACTCCGGTCCCATTCCGTAATAGGCTTCGATGCCCATGTCGGGCGAATATTTGATGGGGCCTAACTCCTCACCCATGCCCCATTCGGTCACCATTTCCCGGGCAATTATCGTCGCCTGTTTGATATCCGACTGGGCGCCGCTGGTAATGTCATCACAGAAAATCTCCTCCGCAACCCGGCCCCCGAAACAAACCTGTAATTGGGCCAGGCAATATTTTTTCGAATAATACAAGCGGTCTTTTTCCGGCAGCGAAAACGTTGCACCGCCCATTGGCCCGCGCGGAATAATGCTGACCTTGTGCAGCGGGTCGGCATCCTCCAGCATCGACTGTATCAACGCGTGTCCGGCTTCATGATAGGCCGTCATTTTGCGGTCATAATCATCAACCTGGCGACTTCGTTTGGCCCGGCCCCAGCGAACTTTATCGCGGGCTTCTTCAAAATCCGCCATTTCGACAAAATCCTTTTCCTGCATGCTGGCGCTGATTGCGGCCTCGTTAATCAACGCCTCTAATTCAGCGCCGCTGAACATCGACGTACCGCGTGCCAGTTTCTCAAAATTAATACCGTCAGCATATCTAACCTTCTTCGCATGAATTTGCAGGATTTTCATACGACCGTTCAAATCCGGCAGCGGCACCACAACCTGACGGTCAAACCGCCCCGGACGTGTCAAGGCGCTGTCAAGAATATCGCCGCGATTCGTCGCAGCAACCACAATCACCTGGTCGTCGGTATCGAATCCGTCCATCTCCACCAGAATTGCGTTCAGTGTCTGTTCACGTTCATCATGGCCGCCGCTGACAAAGCCGGGGCCGCGTTTGCGTCCGATAGCGTCGATTTCATCCAGAAAGATGATACAAGGCGAATTTTCTTTGGCCTGTTTGAACAGGTCACGCACGCGACTGGCGCCAACGCCCACAAACATTTCCACAAAATCGCTCCCCGCAATGCTGAAAAACGGCACATCCGCTTCGCCGGCGATGGCCTTGGCCAAGAGTGTCTTGCCGCAGCCGGGAGGACCGACTAAAAGAACGCCGCGAGGAATACGCCCGCCTAGTTTTTTAAATTTCTTAGGATTCTTCAAAAACTCGATCAGTTCCGTGACTTCGTCTTTGGCTTCTTCGATACCTGCAACGTTATCAAAAGTCACCTTGGTCCCCTTGCCCTGCAGGCGATGTTTGCTCCGGCCGAAGTTCATCAACATACCCCCGCCGCTCTTGAGATTCCGCAAAAAGAAAAAATAAATCAACGCAACAATCAAAATAATCGGCAGGAGCTGCACCAGCACCGGCAAGACCCAGCTATCACCGGACACATCGACTTTAACACCATGAATTTTCAGCCACTCCGAGCAATCTTTTCGGAGCAACTCGGGAATGTATCGGACTTCAAAAACTTTGACCGTCCCCTCGCCCAGCTCGTTGACAGCCTGTTCTGTTAGTTCGCCTTCAATCTTGCGGGCGGACTCATTGAATTGAATCGTTTCGACAAAACCTTTTGTGACATAATCTTCAAACTCGGAAAACGTCAATTTCGCCGTCCGCTTGGTTTTCATGAACGTCATCAGCAGCGTCATCATAACCAGACCGACCAGCAGCCATGTAAACGGCCCGCGATTATATTTCGGTAATGGTTTGCCGGGCCCTTGTCCGCCGGATTTTGGAGGAGATGGATTAGGTTTATTAATCATAAAAATATAATGTCCCGTTCCTGAAAATATCTAAATTAGAAACACGATTCGGTTCCCAAAAGCCTTTTTAACCGAACCGAAGGAATCCATAAAAAAGAGTGCGGCTCAAGCCGCCTCCACAATTTTATATTTTGATTTTTACCTTTACCAGGAGATCTGCATTTGTTCTACGACCTTTTGGGCCACTTCGTTCACGGACCGCCGGATAGAATAGTTTATGGTCTGCCCCAATTGCGTCGAATAGGTACTTGAGGCGTAAACAACTTCGTTATCAACAAGCAACTCGCCGGTTTTAAGATTTTTCCATGTGACATTAACGTTCACAACCGTCTCGTTTTCGAGAGCCCTTCCGGTATAAGGATCCCCCGCCAGCACGCCCACACCAATGCCCAGATTGCCGCTGAGTACCGAATCGGCCACATTTCGATCCGAAACAATCTTGTACGGCGTGCGTGATTCAATCAGCTTGCAAATCGCATCCGTTAATTCATATTCATAGCCCCGGCGAAATCCGGTCGTGTCAAACATCTCCACGTAAACAGTTTTGACATCCTCCGGATACAGCCAACCGTTCTGATATCCCTGCCCGCAACCGCCCAGCAAGACGACTACAACCGCCGCGGCCGCATACACAAATAATTTATTTTGTTTCACGATAGACATCCTTATTCTACTGTAATGAATCTTTCTTGTTCTGCGATTCCATCATCTTATCATGCAGTTTCTCGACCCCAAACCAACTGTCCAGAAATGCATTACCGATATCAAACAATTTTCGCCGCTTGGTCTGTTTCACCGCCGGCGGCGCATTCGCGGTCAACCGCGCTGTTGCCATAATCGCGGCTTTGCTGTCGGGCCAGTCGGCTAAAACCTTTTCATAATAAACCTTCGCTACCTCCGGCTTGTCGGTTCGCTCATAATAAAAACCCGTCTCATATTGCTTGTAAGCAAGCTGCTCTATAATCAAAGTCTGTTCCGTCTCAACATCGAGTTTTTCAGCCAACGCCGGATACCGGGTGATAAAATCTTCATAATAACTTCTGGCACTTTGCAATGCCCCGGAGTCATACTGCGGCCCGCTGTATGACGCATGCAGTTCCTGCGCCATTCGTATTAAAGCGTCTTGTCCGGTTTTTCCGGTCGGCCAGCGGGTCGCTATTTCGGCCCATGTCTGGTAAGCGTCGAAATATTGCTTCCGGCGTTCCTGGTTCTCGGCCAGTGTCGTCAAAGCTCGCAGCGCAATCGGCGAATTCCCAGCCCTGTCGGCAATATCCCACATGAGATTGACGCCATCATCAAAGGCGGGTAATCTCAGTACTTTGAGAAATGTCCGTTTCTGGCCCTGCAGATAGGCAACGCCGATCGAAAAAAGCCGTTCCATCGCCACCGGATACAGCACGCTGTCAGGCCATGCATCCAGAAACTGTTTATACTTCACCGCCGCTTTTGACAGCTTGCCGTTTGCGTAAATCTTCTCGGCTGCGATAAACGCGTCAATCTGCGCCCCGGCCAAATCGGGAAAATCGCTTTTCAGCTTCTCCAGCGCATCCATCACTGCCGCATTGTTACCCGTCTGGATTTGCTGTTTGATTTTCGAGACCGCCAAAAGATATTCGCCTTCCGGCATATCCGCCACATTCTGCCAGTCGCCGCCAGGGCCAAGATGATACGTCTCCGCAGCGCAAAAACCGCCCAAAACAACCACAAAAGCCGCCAAAACCACTAACAGTCCGTTCATTTTAACCATAACCCATTCCCTGTATTAAACTTATACCCCTGTCTTCCTGTATTCCTGTGTTCTTAAGTTCTTAACACCGTATTATATCGGCTTATCACAGACTTGCAAACGAACTTTATCGCTTTCTGATACCTATTTCCCGACATTTTAGCCCCGGAAACCCAGACACAACATGCCTTAGACAGCAATCAAATACAAAAACACCGAACGCCAGTAACACGATGCAGCCATAATATCGTAGGCAGCACAGTCAAATCAGAGCATCCGAATGTCAATGACCGGTTAGCCATTTGTTTTCTGCCTTGTTCTTTTTCTATTTCCGAGTTCTTATATTCATGCAAATCCCCTACATTCCTGTATGCCTGTATACTTACTTTTCAAAAATCGCCCGTCACGACAAGTGATGCCAATTAAAATGGATCAGCAGACCGTCGCAAACAAGCTCTTGCGGTTTAGCGGATAGTTGGTAAGATAACGGCATATTGGACAGCCTCTACAAACCGGTGAATCATGGAAAGGCCTGAGGTTATGAAAAAGACCATTCTGATATCCATGTGCGGCCTGCTGCTTATCGGCGGGTGGATTCGATCAACCCCTGCTGCCGCGGCGGGCGACTATGACAAGGCCGACCTTCAGCAGGACCAAAAACAGGCCGACAAATTCGTTGAACGCTACGGCATCATTGAGACACTGGGACCACTGGCGCCGGTGGCGCTGTCGCCGTTTTTCGGACTGGCGTGTCTGTCGGGCACGTCGATTCTGTGCGATGCGGGCATCCTGCCGGCCAATGATTTTCTACAGGGCAATGAGGTGCTCAACAACTGGCTGGTCTTTTTGCTGTTTGCGGGCTTGACCGTCGTTACCTCGGTGCCAAAGCTGGTCAGTGTCTCGAAGGTGTTCGCCGAGGCAGTAGACCGCGTCGAAACGTACGCCGGGATTATCTCGTATGCGGTGATTCTGCTGGCCGCCCAGCAGAGCGCCCCGCAGGAAGATGTGGTCGTCTATTCGGCGGGCTTTTTTACGCTGACCCATAACGGCCTCTTGGCGTGCATGGCGGCGGTCAACATTTTTGTCATCGCTTCGGTGCGTTTCTTCTTTGAACTGCTCGTGCTCATCTCGCCAATCCCGACGCTGGACGCGATTTTTGAATGCACCAATAAAGGCATCGCGGCGGTCTTAGCCTGCATCTACGCCTTCAACCCCTATCTGGCGTTTGTGCTGAATATTTTCATTTTTCTGGTCTGCCTGGTCATTTTCAAATGGGTCAACCGCCGGTTGCGGTACCTAAAGGCGGTACTGTTGGAGCCGATACTGCTGGGGCTGGTGCGGAAACTCCTGGGGCGGGACACGTACGACCCGGACTGGAAAATCAAACGGCAGCTTGCCCGCCAACTGGGCGATGTGGAACTGGTGGTCAAAGCTTTTCCCTCCCGCAGGCTCGGCAAAATCAAGAAGAAAGACCGCTGTTATCTGGTGTTCGGCGCAGACGCCCTTTCGCTGATCCGCCCGCACCTGCTTAAACCGGCACTCATCAGAAACATCGAAGCCGGGCAAATTGCGCGCGATGTTCAGGAAGGCCTGACAGCCTATTCGGTCGAACTGACCGAAAACGGCAAGCCCTGCGAACTGGTCTTCGGGCGGGTCTATACCGAGAAACTGGAGACCATTCGAACCAAACTAAGCGATTTAAAAACGTAACCGGCGAATAAAATTCACATTCCCGTCTGCTAACATTAAAAAAAGTGATTTTGCAGGAAATTTGTGTGATTAGCCGATATAAATAGATGCGCCCGGCCTGCCACCGGACAACGCTAAAAACGCGATTTTATTCTTAATAATACGGAAACAATCTTGAAACACGGAAATTTATATCGTATCGCTTTTGAGGGTTTTTTATTAACGTTCTGTCTCGTGCTGTTTTTAAGCGTGCTCAGTTTTGACATGTACGATGCCCCCAGCGCGTATGCCTGGCCGCACAATGCAAACACCGCTAACTGGTGCGGCCCGGTCGGGGCGTTTTTGGCCTATTACACGTTGTATTATCTCGGTCCCGGCGTTTTACTCGGACTGGCCGCGGTCGCGGCGGGATTAATCATTCACCTTTTCGGCAAACCCGTCACCCAGCCGATTCTGCGTCTGGTAGGATTGTGCCTGGTGGTCTCGGCGGCCTCGGTCACGTGGCATCTGGTCTGGCCGACCGAAACGATTTGGCTGTACCGAAGCGGCTCGTTTCCCGAAGGCGGCAACGGCGGGATTCTGGGCATCGGGGCAGCGGGTTTTCTGAACATCCATCTGGCCCGGTTAGGCACCTGGCTGGTGGTGGTGTGCTGCTGGATTGTCGGGTCGATTCTGCTGGCGGACACCTTCGTGTTTGCCAGTGTTCGCTATTTCGGATTGGGTATGCTGAAAGCGCTGGGCCTGGCCGAACCGGCCTGGAAAGCGGCTCGGGAACATTCGGCGGCACTCGGCGACATCTGGACGCGGCTGAATGAAAAGCAGAAGGCTCGCGCGCAGAGTTTCAATCAGGCCGTTGCCGAATACACCGCCCAACAGCAACCGTATGATACACCCACGCAGGTCATGGACGAGGACGAACCCTTAGAACACGCCGAGGACCGGTCCGTTGAGGAAGTCATCGGCGCGGCGCCTAAAAGGAAGAAAAAGGGCCTGTTCAAAATCAAAAAACGTAAACCCGCGCCGAAACCCAAAAAGCCGCCGGTGCCGATTCAGAAAAGTTATGATGATTATGAGCTTCCGCCGCTGGACTTTCTCAAAGAGCCGGAAACCGGGTTTACGGCGATTCAGAGTAAAATGGTCGAGCATAAAGCCCAGTCGCTGGAGGCGATGCTGGATGAGTTCGGGGTCAATGCCGAAGTCGTCAACGCCGAACCGGGCCCGGCGATTACCATGTATGAGCTGGAACTGGCGCCGGGGATCAAAGTCAGCCAGATTTCGACGCTGGCCAACGACATGGCGCGGGCGCTGGGGTCGGGCATGGTGCGTGTGGTCGCGCCGCTGCCGGGCAAGCATACGATTGGGATTGAAGTACCGAACAGCCAGCGCGAGATTGTGCGGATTAAGGATTTGATTCTTAAAGGCGCCAGCTCGGTCAATAAAATGCAGATTCCGCTGTTCCTGGGGAAAAGCTCTTCCGGGGAAGCGCTGGTTTCGGATTTGGCGGCGATGCCGCACATGCTGATTGCGGGGACGACCGGTTCGGGTAAAAGCGTTTGCATCAACAGCATTATCACCAGTATTCTGCTGACGCGTCGGCCGGACGAGGTCAAGCTGATTCTGATTGACCCGAAGATGGTGGAAATGGCGATGTTTGAATCGATTCCGCATTTGATGTCTCCGATCGTGACGGAAATGCGTCGGGCTGAACAGATTCTTGAATGGGCCACGCAGAAAATGGATGAGCGATACGAACTGCTGTCAGAAGCGCAGGTGCGAAATATCGCTTCGTACAATTTGCTCTCGCAGGAAGAACTCATCCAGCGCTTTAATCCTTCGACGCCGGAAGAAGAAGCGAAAATCCCGAAGAAGCTGCCGCATATCGTGATTATTATCGATGAGCTGGCGGACTTGATGATGACCTCGGCCAAGGAGGTCGAGGCCTATGTTGTTCGCATCGCGCAGAAAAGCCGGGCCATCGGCATTCACCTGGTGTTAGCCACACAGCGTCCGCAGGCAACGGTTGTGACGGGGCTGATTAAATCGAATATGCCCTCGCGTATCGCGTTCCGCGTGGCCGCACGGATGGACAGCCGGATTATCCTCGACCAGAACGGCGCCGAAACCCTGCTGGGTCAAGGGGATATGCTGTTCCTCAGGCCCGGCACCAGCGAGTTAGTCCGTGCACAGGGCGCATTTTTGGACGACGATGAAATCCGCGGCGTGGTGAAGTTCCTCAAGGATGTGGCCCTGCCGCAATTCAGTACGGAACTGATGCAGCTCAACAAGGTGGACCTCAGCGCCGCCAAGAAAGATGACATGTATGAGGAAGCCGTTAAGGTCGTGTTGGAAACGCAGCGCGGCAGTGTTTCGCTCTTGCAGCGGCGGCTGGGAATCGGGTATGCCCGTGCGTCGCGCATCATCGAGATGATGGGGGCGTCGGGACTGCTGGGTGAATACAAAGGCAGTCAGGCCCGCGAAGTCGTCATGACGCTGGACGAATATGAGGCGATGAAAAAAGAAATGATTGCCGATGAGGTCGCCGGGTATGCGGATCTGACACAGAATGATGAGGACGAGGAGGAATACGACGAAGCCGCCGAATACATCGATGACGATGAGGCTATCGAAGCGGAAGACGAATCCTAAATAGCAACTTGTTTTGTCTTTTTTTGCATGTCTTTTCTTCCCCAAAAATCCCTATTTTCAGGAAAATTAACTGGTATATTGACACGCCGGGGCAATCTCGTTACAATCTGCCTCTTTCCGCGGCAACCCGGAATGCCCGTAAGGGATAATGGTGGGAGTAGCTCAGTCGGTTAGAGCACTAGATTGTGGATCTAGGGGTCGGGGGTTCGAATCCCCTCTTCCACCCTTTTTATCGCAGGGGCCGCCCTGGTCTTCGTTACCTTCATCTTCTTCGGCTCACCCCGCCAAAAACAAGCCGCCTAAAATTGGGTTCGATTGGGTTCGTTTTTTGGTCAGTCAGCAGTCGGCAGTTATCAGTAAGCAGTTGTGGAAAAATCGCTTACGGCGATTTTGGGAATTTGGAAATTGGGTTCGTTTGTCATAAAAAGGTGTCCCCGAAATGCTGACTTCCCTGTGGATTGACACTTTGGGCGTAGTTAATGGGCGGTATTCGCATGGCTTGCGCCATGGC
>JADHXS010000091.1 GCA_016782835.1 Phycisphaerae bacterium
AAGTGAATTGGCCCAACTAGATGCTGACAGCCGGACTGAATTTATGGCCGATATGGGGCTGACCGAACCGGCGTCGAAAAAATTTGTCCAGTGTTGCTACGGCACGCTGGGGCTGATTAGTTTTCTAACGGTCGGCAAGGATGAAGTACGGGCCTGGCCGATTCATAAAGGCATTTCAGCGCTGGAAGCGGCCGGGAAAGTCCACAGTGACATCCAGCGGGGTTTTATCCGGGCCGAAACGATGGCATACGACGACCTGAAAGAACTGGGCGACGAAAAAGCGGTTAAAGCCGCCGGAAAAATGCGGCTGGAGGGAAAGACATATGTTGTCCACGACGGCGACATCATCAACTTCCGCTTTAATGTGTAGGGTGGTGTGAGTTGACCGGCTTTTCGAAATGATAGGCGTTGGGGGGCGGATCGTTACTCCCGGTTTTCTTTGATTTGGGCAATTAGGTGTATTCGTTAAAATTTTTGAAGACGTACATGAGCAAACAAAAAAGCCGCACCATTTCAGCAAAACGGAGCGGCTTTTGGTTTATAACTTCTTTTCATAAAGGAAGTTAAAAATGAAGGCGCTGGGGCTCGAACCCAGGACCTACGGCTTAAAAAGCCGTTGCTCTACCAACTGAGCTACACCTCCAACCAAAGAATTCAACAATTTAATAATTATACAGCAAATTTCAAGAAAAAACACCCGAATTCAGAGAAAAAAATTCGTTTTGGCGATTTTCCGTTAGTTTTCAAACGGGATTTTTACGTTCATCTGCAAGAAGCATCCATCTAATACCGAAGGGGATTGTTTTCTGATACGATTTCCATTACAATCAGGTTATCCAACATGATTTTTAATAGGGAACTGTTATGGCAAGACCGTTTACATTATTGATCAAACCTGCCGGGCCGGATTGCAATATTGCCTGCCGGTATTGTTTTTATGCCTGCAAGACCGAATTTTTTGGCCGTCAGGCCCATCGCATGAGTGATGAGGTTCAGGAGCATTTGGTCAAAAGCTATCTCGAATGCCGCTTTGAGCAGAGCAGTTTTGCTTTTCAGGGTGGAGAACCGACTCTGATGGGGCTGGATTTTTACAAACGGTTGGTGGAATTGCAAAAACAATACGGTGAGCCGGGGCAGGTTGTTACCAATGCCCTGCAAACCAACGGTATTTTGTTGGATGACCAGTGGGGCAAGTTTCTGGCCGAATACAAATTCCTGACCGGCATTAGCATGGACGGGCCGAAAGACTATCATGAATATTACCGCAAAGACCGCGCCGGCAACGGAACATTTGACCGGGTGATGGCGGGAATCGAAGCCTGCCGCCGAAATAATGCCGAATATAATATTCTGGTTTTGCTGAATAACATCAATGTGCAGCATCCGGACGAATTGTTCGATTTTTTCACTGGATTGGGTGTTCAATATCTCCAGTTTGTCCCTTGCGTGGAGCGAGCCCAGGACGACCCGACAAAAGCCGCTCTGTATAGCATCACCCCTGAAGCGTATGGTCACTTTATGAGCCGCATTTTTGACCGTTGGCTGGACTACGGTGTTCGCAATCTCAGTGTGCGTCTGTTTGACAGTCTGCTCAGCTACCTGATGGGCGGCCCGCATACTGAATGTACGTTCTGTCGGCGCTGTGCCGATTATATTGTGATTGAGCATAACGGTGATGCATTCTGCTGTGATTTTTATGTGACTGGCGATACCCGGATGGGAAATATCATGGGAGCGCCGATTGAGCAGTTAGCGGGCAGTGAAATCAAACGCAATTTTAACCGGAAAAAGATGGATATCGACAATAAGTGCCTGGTCTGCCGGCATCTGGATGTTTGTCGGGGCGGCTGTCCGAAGGACCGGGCGATGCTGACCAGAACGCATAAGGCACCCAGCTATTTTTGTGAGGGGTATAAGATATTCTTTGACCATGCGCTGCCCCGGTTGCGGGCGATTGCGCAAAAGATTCAACAGGGAAATATTTAGTTGTAAATTTAAGAAGGAGTGGTTTTGCAGATGAATCTGGACGAGTTGCGGAAGACGAAAAAGATTGCGGTTTTGTCGCCGGTGGCGTGGCGAACACCGCCCCGGCAATATGGGGCATGGGAAACCGTGGCGAGCAATATTGCGGGAGGGTTGGTTCATCGCGGCTGGGATGTAACGCTGTTTGCCACGGCCGATTCGATTACCAAGGCCCATCTCCACGCCGTCATTGAGCGGGGCTATGAAGAAGACCCCGCGCAGGAAGCTAAAGTCGTTGAGTGTCTGCAAATTTCTGAGGTCATGGAACATGCCGACCGGTTCGACCTGATTCACAATAATTATGACTTTCTGCCGCTGACATACAGCCGCCTGATTGGCACGCCGATGCTGACAACGATCCACGGCTTTTCATCGGACAACATCCGCCGGGTCTATCATAAATACAAGCACGATTCGTACTATGTTTCGATTAGCGATTCGGACCGCGACCCCGAATTACCCTATCTGGCGACGGTCTATAACGGGATTGACCTGTCGAATCTGACATTTTCCGACAAGCCGGGCGATAAACTTGTCTTTCTTGGCCGTATCCATCCGGACAAAGGCACACACTTAGCCTGTGAAACGGCAAAAAAGGCAGGGATGGATTTGGTCATTGCCGGGATTATTCAGGATGAGGGCTATTTCAACGAAAAAGTGAAGCCGTATATTGATGGCCAGCAAATTACCTATATTGGCCCGGTCGGCCCGCCGGAAAGGGATACATTGTTTAAGCAGGCATCTGCGGTTTTGCACTTGAACGAACTGCCGGAACGGTTCGGATTGGTGATGGCCGAAGCGATGGCCGCAGGCGTGCCGGTAATCGCTTATGACCGCGGTTCCTGCCGAGAGGTCGTGGCGGACGGCGAAACGGGATTTTTGGTAACCAATGTTGACGAAGCCGTCGAATCCGTCAAAAAGATTGACCGTATCGATCGAAAAGCCTGCCGCAGGCGCGTGGAAAGAAACTTCTCGATTCCGACCATGGTCGCCGCCTATGAAAAAGTGTATAGTGACATTTTCCAACTCGAAGAAGAAAAAACACATGTACGATATTGATGACGGAAGGAACCGAAATGCGAAAAGAATTTGTGACGCGATATGAGGGCAATCCGATTTTGACGAAGGCGGATGTGCCGTACAAGGTGGAAACGGTCCATAATGCCGGCGTCGTCAAACACAACGGCCAGTATATCATGCTGTTTCGTTCGCATCTGGACACGGGCCGCTCGATTATCGGCAAGGCCGTCAGCGACGACGGGTTTAACTTCACGGTTGATCCGGAACCGTTTATGGTGCCCGCCAAAGAGGGCGAATTTGCCGAGTACGAGGCTTTTGGTTTAGAAGATCCCCGTATAAATCCGTTAGAAGGGGCCTATTACATCACCTACAGTGCCTATTCGAAACACGGCGTTCGAATCGGACTGGCGAAAACGACCGATTTTATCAATATCGAACGTATCGCGTTCATTACGCAGGCCGACTATCGCAATACGGTCCTTTTTCCGGAGAAAATCAACGGGCGGTATGTCAAACTGGACCGGCCACATTCGGACATCAGTCCGTGGGCTATCTGGATTGCGTTTTCGCCTGACCTGCGGCACTGGGGCGATTCTAAGGTCATTATGAAGCCGGTTACATACCACTGGGACGAGATGAAAATTGGGCCCGGTGCTCCGCCGATTAAGACGGATAAGGGCTGGCTGAATGTCTATCACGGCGTGTTCCGACCATGGACGGCAGTGTCTATCGCCTCGGCGTGTGTCTGCACAAACTGGACGACCCGTCGGTGATTCTCGGCGTATCGGACCGCTGGATATTGACGCCGGAGGATCCGTGGGAACTGGTCGGCTATGTACATAATGTCGTCTTTACCTGCGCCGCCGTGCCCGAAGACGACGGCACGCTGAAACTGTACTGGGGCGCCGCCGATACCGTCATGTGCGCCGGCACGGGCAATATTGACGAACTGGTTGACCTGTGCCTGACCGATTCCCGCCCGCCAATGTAACGTAGCTCAGACATCTTGCCTGAGACTGTAACGCCGGTATCTTGCCGGCTTGTTTCGTCATTCCCGCGAAGGCGGGAATCCATTTAGTAGGGTGGGCCATGCCCACGCGGATGTTATAAATACGGATTTTCATGAAAGAGATTATTCGACAATACCGACAGTTACGCGACGAGGTGGATCAGCTTGCGTCAAAGCTGTCCGAAGTACATTCCGATCACATGGCTTGCCGGAAGGGCTGTTGCGGATGCTGTATGAATCTGTCTGTCTGGCCGGTGGAGTTTTATTCGATTGTCGAGGAAATGAAGCGATTCGAGTGGGACAAGCCGACTTTTAATGAGAAAGCCGCCTGCGATTTTCTGAAAGACGGTCTTTGCAGCATCTATCCGTTTAGGCCGATTATCTGCCGGACGCATGGCTTGCCGCTGGTGTACTGGCATGAAGAGACCGAGCCGCCGGGGTATGGGGTGATGTTCTGCGAGAAGAATTTCAAGGGTACAGACGGGATTGATTTCGGTTCGGATAACACGCTGAACATGGATGAGGTTAACGAAAAATTGGCACGGATCAATCTTGTCTTTCTTGATGAACAGAAATATCCATCGCTGGAATCCGATACGCGAATTGAAATGCGAAAATTGTTGGATTATCTTTGACGATGACACTTCAGCAATTATCATACCCGCGTAGGCGGGTATCCAGCAAATTACGGATGGATTCCGGTCTTCATGGGAATGACAAAATTGCCGATTTATGACATGATGTTACAAAGCATCTCGAGTTCGATTTGTGTAAAATCCTCGTAAACGGCTTTTGCGTCGCCGGCTTTGGTTAACTCATGCGGGTCGGCCCCGAAGGTGATGGCAATATACGGCATCCCGGCCGCGCGGGCGGCTTTGAAGCCTGAAGCCGAATCTTCAAAAACAAGGCATCTTTCCGGCGTAACACCCATTTCCTCTGCCGCTTTCAAAAACAGCTCCGGATTCGGTTTTCCCACGGTAACAAGGTCGCGATATATTACGGCTTGGAAATAATTTCTAATATTCAGTTCATCCAGCACAAAAACGACGTTTTCCTTCGGGGAGTTAGATGCCGCCGCACACCGAATTCCTTTTTCCTGAAGTTTATCCAACAGGGCAATCAGTCCGGGTGTTTCCTTCATCACCGGCCGGAATGTTTCGCGATACAGGGATTCTTTCTCGACTTCGATCTTCCGGATAAAAGCCTCATTCACATCCGGGCCAAACAGGTTCGGCACGATCTGGTCATTACTGCGGGCGTGGATTTTCTCATGATACGATTGATGGTCCAGAGGAATATCATGCTGCCGGCACAACTCAAACCATGCCTGACGATGATAGCTGGTATTATTGACCATCGTGCCGTCAATGTCAAAAATGACGCCGAATTGATATTTTTGATTTATGTTTTCCGGCATTTCAAAACCTAATACCTTTTTGGGGATATCGAAACAATACGAGCCGGATACAGTACACGAAAACCACAAAAAGTCAAGTAAAGATTAGAGATCGGGGCGGTCGTTGTTGGAGGTGAAGGTTTCACGATGAATCTGACCGACGTAAAACCGGCCGTCATTCAGGATAAAATTGATAATCTTGTCCAGTTGTTCGTCCAGATGCGACCCGTCATTGGAAATAACAGCCACGCCGACAATGCCCAGTTTGGTGTTGCCCTGTGCGGCAATCTCGGCAACCGAGGCGTTGAAGCGATTGCGCAAACGTTCTACCACGCTCTTGACAATGCTCCGTTTGCCTTTTAAAGAGCTGATACCCTCTAAATGAATATTGATCGTCAGTAAACCTGTGACCATCTTGACATTTTCCTTATCGAAATGAACATTTTACTTCTGGAAGGCAGTAAAGTCAATTCCCTCAAAATTCTCTGGAATCTGCCCGGTAAATAGAATAGGATAAAGACCATTCAAAATAACGTATGTTCCAAATGGGATGGGATTTAAGATGAATATTTTGATTACAGGCGGTGCAGGATTTATTGGTTCACATTTGGCTGAAAAGTGCATTCAGGAGGGCCATTGCGTTACGGTGATTGACGACCTGAGCACCGGCTGCCTGGAGAATATTGCTGCCGTCAAAGAACACCCGCAATTTGAGTTCGTTTGCGATACGGTTCGCAATGAAAGCACTTTATTTTTGCTGGCTGAAAAATGCGATGTTATCTTCCATTTAGCGGCAGCAGTGGGTGTCCAGTTAATTGTGGACCGGCCGGTCCATACTATCGAGACGAACATTCATGGGACTGAGGTCGTTTTGTCGGCAGCTAACAAATTCAGTAAAAAAGTGCTGATTGCTTCGACCAGTGAAGTCTATGGAAAAAGCGAAACAATCCCATTCCATGAGGATGACGATACGGTGCTGGGCAGCACGCGCTTCAGCCGGTGGTCATATGCGTGCAGTAAGGCGATTGATGAATTCCTGGGCCTTGCGTACTATCAGCAGTACGGCCTGCCGACAATCATTGTCCGGCTGTTTAATACCGTCGGGCCCCGCCAGACAGGGCAGTACGGCATGGTGATTCCGCGGTTTGTCGAGCGTGCGTTAAAGAATGAGCCGATTCAGATTTATGGCGACGGGCAGCAAACACGGTGTTTTTGCTGTGTCCATGATATTGTCGAGGGGCTGATGAATCTGATGCAATGTCCCAGGGCCTGCGGGCAGGTTTATAATATGGGCTCGCAGGAAGAAGTTTCGATTGAGACGGTCGCCGATAAAATTATCCAAATGACACAGAGCCAAAGCATCAAAGAACACCTGACCTATGAACAGGCCTACGGCAAGCCTTTCGACGACATGAGAAAACGGGTTCCGTGTCTGGAACGCATTCACCAGACCATCGGTTATTCACCGAACTATACGTTTGAGCAGACGCTTGAACTAATCATCTCGGACATTCGGGCACGTTTAGGTTAGGATTTGTGTCAGTAATTTGCTATTTGGAAACTCGAAATGTCTAAATCTTGCTATTTCGGGAAATATTAGAATTTTTCTTGTCATCGTTCCGGCTGTCTGGTAAGTTACTCGCAGTTAAGCTCTTTTGAATATGGATAGATTGAGTTTCGGGTTCAGTCGATGCGTTTTATCGACTGAATAGCCAAACGGGAACACGGTTAAAATCCGTGACGGTCGCGCCGCTGTGTGTGTCCATTGTGTTTTTTACACAAATCTCGCCGGCATTGTCCCACTGTCCAAACGATGGACGGGAAGGGGTCGGCAAGTAGGATACGAGTCAGAAAACCTGCCTGAATCTCAGTAGATGATGTGTTGCTCTCGCGATTGGAGTCATAGCGCAAGAATCGAACCCGGCCAAGTCGTGTTTTTATGTTCATTGGATAAGGTTCGATTTCCATAGATGTTTTAAGCCGCTGTTTCTCGAATGAGAGCAGCGGCTTTTTTTATTGTCATTTTTAAATCTGCGCGATTCAGATGCGGAAAGGAGGCCGGTGGAAAGATAAACCAGTGCTTAGACCTCATGATAGGTGAGTAAATTATTTCCAAATTTCAGTCCGGCGTAGGACTGGATAGAGGTGGATTGTCGCGGCCGGTATGAATCTGCCGCCAGCCGCGGCATTCTCCCGAACTATGTTAAAATCAAAAATTTTCGGAGGGCAATGTAAAATGCTTAATAAAAAGATTTCTTTAGCAATGATTTTAATGATGACAATCAGTTCGCTCTGTTTGGCGACGGTTACGGTCGATTTTGATAATTTTGAACTGTCTCCGAACAGCCACTGGGGCGGCGCCGGAACAGGAGAAACAGACTTGAAGGTCAATGGCGTTTCTTTTCCATATAGCGATGACGATTGGGCTTGGTCGGGTTTTGTCTATTCAAAAGAAACAGATGTTACCACGAATAGTTTCACAAACCAGTTCAGTGCAATTACGGGTCAGGACGTTAGCGGAACCGGCAATTATGGCGTAGCTGCTTTTTCCGTGAAATGGTGGGATGATTATTCGATTGATCCGTTAAATGTGTCTTTGCATCCCGGAAAAAGGCCACATGGCAGCGTGGTTTCCGGGGCGTATTTCACGAACACGACCTATACATATCTGACAATGAGAGATGGGGACGCATGGGGGTTTTCCGATCCGTTCGGAGGAACAAGCGGAGACGAGGACGACTATTTAAAATTGATTATTCGAGGCATTGATACCGCCGGCAATTATGTCGATTCAACGGTTGAATTTTTTCTGGGTGATTATCGGTTTGCGGATAATTCACTGGATTATCTTGTGGACGAGTGGACCTGGATTGACCTTTCCGCTTTGGGGGCAATTGCAGAACTTGAATTCAGTCTTGAGGGCAGCGATGCGGGGATGTTCGGCCTGAATACCCCGGCCTATTTTGCAATGGATAATCTGACGATGATGAGAGGCAATGGAAAATTTGGGGATTTTTTGGCCGAATCGGAGCCCGAATTGTCAGCAACAATTGTTTTCGTTCCGGAACCTGCAACAATTGCATTGCTTGGTTTAGGCGTTTTTATGTTAGGCAAAAGAAAATAAGACGGATTTTTCCAAAGATAAATGAGAGTGTTTCTGCAACATCTTGTTTTATGGACATTGATTGTTTTGATGATTCCTGCTGTCTGTGCGGGACCTTTTGCGCCCGCAGCCGGGCAGTCAGGCTCTACGGCCATTCCTATGCCGGAGGACCCTAATGACCTCTCTGTTTTTAAGGCATGGGCGTCAGGTATTGTACTGGAACGCGGATTGGCCCAAATCAATGATCCGGGTTCGACGATACATGTGACGCATGGCGTTCCTGATGACGCGCTCGGATTTCCACAGGGGCAATCGATTATAGGGGTGGTTTCATTGGGTGATGGTGGAACCGCGATTTTAACGTTTGACAAACCAATTGCTAACGGTCCCGGTGATGATTTCGCGATTTTTGAAAACGGATTTGTTGTTATTGCACCCAATAAGATGTTTCTTGAACTGGCCTTTGTGGAAGTCAGCAGTGACGGAGAAAACTTTGTACGATTTCCGGCTGTTTCATTGACGCAAACTGAAACTCAAATTCCAAACCTGGGCGTGATTGATACAACTGATATTCATAATCTTGCCGGGAAATATCAAATGAGGTATGGGACTCCTTTTGACCTGGACGATATCCGGCATATCAGCAGTCTTGTGGATGTGACAGCGATAACGCATGTTAGAATTGTTGATGTTGTTGGCACATTGTTGGATGACTACGCTTCTTATGACTCAGAAGGAAATAAAATAAATGACCCATGGACGACTAAATTTTCAACAGGCGGATTTGATCTGGATGCAATAGGCGTGATTTATGAAAAAACATTATCAACAGACGCCAATGGAGATGGTATTGTGAATTTGGGAGATTATGCGGTTTTCAGTACCGCTTATTTATCGGGTCCCGCCAGCACTAATTGGAATTATAAATGTGATGTTCAACCGTTCATCGATGACTCTATTGACATTAATGATATCCTTATTCTGATGGAACAATGGCTATTAACCGAAGAATGGTATCCTGATTGATTCAAAAACGAAAAAACATGAATCCCTGTAAAACACGGGCATTTATCTTTGTAGGGATGTGTCAAGCAAATAATATTTTTTCGCACAAAAGGTCTGCTGTTCACTTTTCCACTGTAGGGATTACACTATGATTATTAGTTCCTCTAATTTACTATTTCCTTCCTTGAACAGCCTTATTCTACG
>JADHXS010000092.1 GCA_016782835.1 Phycisphaerae bacterium
AGGCACCAGGCCAAGGCGGCGGGGCAAAATCCCCGCAGGCGTAGTTGAAACTACGTCGAGGACGATTTTGACCCGCCAACGCAGGCATCGGACTTTGCAGCCGGCCGCAATAGAGCAGGTTTTTCGGATAGGTTCTAAATCATAATTGCAACAGGAGAAGAATGTGAGTAAAGCGAAAATCACCGTTGTGGGGGCAGGCAATGTGGGTGCCACAGCCGCACATATCGCCGCCTCGAAAGGTTTGGGCGATGTGGTGCTGATTGATATTGTCGAAGGATTGGCCGAAGGCAAGGCCCTTGATATCGCCGAGGCCAAAGGTGTATATGCCTCCGCCGGCAATCTGACCGGAATAACGGATTGGGATATGACCGCCGATAGCGATATTGTGATTGTAACCAGCGGACTTGCGCGCAAACCGGGAATGAGCCGCGACGATCTGTTGGCGAAGAACGCCGGCATTGTCAAATCGGTTACCGAACAGATCGTGAGGACTTCCCCCGACAGTTTTACTATCGTGGTTTGCAATCCGCTGGATGTGATGACATACGTTGCGGCCAAGATTAGCGGTTTTGAGAAAAATCGTGTTATGGGGATGGCCGGGGCATTGGATTCGGCCCGGTTTGCCTGTTTTATCGCCGAAGAATTAAATTGCAATATTGGCGATATACAAGGTGTTTTAATGGGTGGGCACGGCGATGATATGGTGCCGTTGCCGAGATTTACTTCCGTTGCTGGAATCCCGCTGACAGAACTGATGAAGCAGGATAGAATTGACGTTCATATCGAACGGGCACGCAGGGGCGGCATCGAAATCGTAAACCTGATGGGAACCAGTGCCTATTACGCTCCAGCTGCGGGAGCTGTCAAAATGGCAGAGGCGATTTTACAGGATAAAAAAAGTATCATGAGTTGCTGTGCCTACTGTGAGGATGAGTACAATATTGGAGGAGCCTTCGTGGGTGTACCGGTAATATTGGGTGCCGGTGGTGTTGAAAAAGTTGTCCGATTGAACTTGAATGATGAGGAATTAGCCGACTTAGCCGTTTCCGTCAGCCACGTTAGGGAATTAGTCACAGTGGTTGACAAGATGGTCTAAGATAGGCCGCCGGAAAAGCCCGGTGAAAAACGGTAACCCCTTTTATACATTAGAGATAGCTGTTTTTTGTCGAATACAAAAAGTTAATTTAATTGACAGGATAAGCAATTTCTGATATATTTGACATTATAATAATGAGCCGACATGATATTTTATAAATAAATACGCCATCATACTTTATTATCTGCGCATCTATACCGGCTCAAGAGTGCGTCAATACGTTTTTAATGAAATGTTATTGTAAATTTCCGAGGAAGCGGTGACGTGTCGGTAAGAGCTCAAGTCTATTTGTTTTTGATCGCATGTTATTGCCTCAATGCTTATTCGGTAGCGCATGCAAAATCTGTATACGCCATTTCCCGTCATTCCAATAGTACCGTCCAGGCATTTCATATTATGGATAGTGGAATTGAGCTTGAATATACCGGACAGTTCCCGAATAACGGCAGCGGTGCGATAGATTTGGCTGTTAACAATAGTGACAACATTATTTTCTCCAGCTACGATGGAGTCAATATCATCGAAGCTATCAGTACCAAGACAATGGAACGAGTTGCCACGGAAATAATAAGCGGCGGCACCGAAAATGAAATTGCGGGATTGGAATTTTGCCAAACATACAATTTGCTTCTGGCTGCCGAACGCTATGCACAGAGCATACGTGTCCTTGAATATGACTCAGACGCGGGAATATTTACACGAAATATCGAGATTCCGATGCCGGAAGTTGAGTCGGGAGGAATTCTCGGTATTTGCATGGATGAACAGGAAATGCGGCTTTATATTAGTCAAAGCTCCAACGCTACAATTGTCAGGTATTATGATTTTGAGGTTCAGGGTGACCAAATCAATGTTACGCATGAGGGGAATATTTCCATTGAATTGGACGGCCAAAGCAAAATTGCAGTTGGAATAGCACTTTATAATGATGGGGCAGGAACCAAGTATCTTTACTCTACTGGTTATAATCATGAAAATCCCCAGGAACATCCTTATATAATCCGTACTTCTCTAACGGCATCCAATGAGGTGATTGAAAGATTCGGTGTAGTGATGGAGCCCTATACTTTCGTAGCCGGAGTGGATACGGATAATGAGACGGGCTATCTCTACCTGACGACCTTAGGAGCCATTTCAAGTGTCCGTGTTTATGACCCGAATCAGTGGACAGATGACCCAAATGATTGCCAGTTCCTGCAGAAGATAACAGGCTCTTATATTGTCGGTCCGGCAGGGATTGCAGTTGGTCCGAACCTTTTCGCTCCGAACCGACTATGGATCGAGAAAAAGCAAGTAAGCCCTAATCCCAATACCTGCGTCAATCCGGACACTTTCGTTACCTATAGAACCGCCTTTCATCAGGGTCAGAAGGAGGAGTTCAATGTTGTCTTAAAAGAATTTCTCCCCGAAGAAAGCATCTTTGTTTCAGCCGATCCAAATACCGGTTTCTATGATCCGGCGGCACACACCTATAGTTGGGATGTTGGATATTTGCCCGCACTGGATCCTAATAGTCCCGCCGACCCGAATCTGTACTGTGAAATTACCGTATATGTTACAAATACGGCTGAACCGGGCGGCTCGATTATGAACATAGTCGAAGTTGAAAGCGACAGCGCTTATGCAAAAGATACGCTTCAAACGACTATCTGTTGCTGGACGACAGACAACCTTATTTATGTTAACGAGAATGCAATCGGTCACAATTCCGGTGTGAATTGGACAAATGCTTACCGAACCTTAAATGATGCACTTAATCGTGCCATGATGGGATGCGGAACCGAAATTTGGGTCGCCCAGGGAGTCTATTCTCCGGGAAATGCAATTTCAGAGACGTATAGTGTGCCGGATAATGTTGAGATTTACGGCGGATTTAAAGGGGACGAAACCGACCGGAGCCAACGCAACTGGGTCGCCCATCCAACCATCCTTTCTGGTTATATTGATATAGATTCTTTTGGAGATGACGTTCAGACCAACATTGTCGTAACAATGGGCAACAATACTTTGCTGGATGGTTTTACGGTACAAGCCGGTGAATATCGGGGTATCATAGGTGAAAATGTTGACTTTGTCGTGAAAAATTGTATCCTCTTGGATAATGATAGAATAGGCATTTATTCCGCAAATGGTGATTTAACGGTTGACTGGTGTGAGGTTAAAAACAGCGGTTTTCAGGGAATTTATCATATTGGGGATGACAACACACAGGAGGTTGTTTCAAACTGTAAAATATATGACAACCAACAAGACGGTATTTATACAAGCAATTCGAATTTACACATTATCAACTCACTGATTTACCAAAACGGACTTGGGAGTAATCCCGGTAATTCATATTATGGGATCAAGGTGCTGAATCCATCCCCGGATTCGGTGCTTCGTAATAATACGATTGTATCAAATATGAATGCCGGGGTTCACTTTACCGGCGAAAATCTTCCACTCCTGCTCAATTGTATTATATGGGGCAATGAGACTAAACAGCTTGCGGGTTTTGATGCAGACACCGCTGCTTTCAACAGTTGTATTCAGGATTGCAATGATGTCCCTGACCATGACAATATCAGTACCGATCCCAACTTTGCTTATAATCCCTTGGGTTCGGCTAATACAAATTTTCATTTGGCCTATAATTCGCCCTGTGTCAATGCCGGCGATGGTGTAACGGATGCCAACGAATTTGATATAGATGGTGAGATGCGCATCTATGGAGACATTGTTGACATCGGGGCTGACGAAGCGGTTGCCTGTGATGGTGATTTAACCGAAGATGATATTTATAGCCCGCAGGATTGGGATGCCGACGGACTTATCAATCATACGGAATTCACCCGCCTTTCTGAAAAATGGTTGTGCCATGATCCGAATGACCCATCGATTACAACTGATCCGAATCGTATTAATGACCCGAATTATGCAGATCCTGATACGATGTTACAATGGCGGCAATGCTGGGATTCCAAGTACAATTTAGATGAAACATTAACAAGTGCCTATGAAATAGACTTGGAGGATCTCGAAATGTTCTGGGACAATTACTGGCTCTGGATTGCCTGCTGGAAGGAAAACGAGTTTCTCGATTTATACGGTGCACCTTAATTGTCACGACTTTATCAACAATAAGCTAAGTAGGCTTTGGGTAGGAGATGTGAGGTTGTTCGGGTTGGCCTTCCTCAATTTTTTTATTAAAAAGTCGAATTTGCAGATCAATTGTTCCTAATGCCCAATCGATATAATGTGCTTTGTGATAGGGTTTATGATGGGCTTCGTGCATCAGGCCGTCATAAATCGCGTCCAAAAAGCGTCCCTTGGTCCGGCGGCTGATCGGTGTCAGATTAGCCGCCCATTCCTTGAGTTCTTCATACTCATTCCGCAAACGTTGACTGGACGCTAACTGTTCCGATGTCAGATAATCTCCCGGATTGATAGACAACTGGATGCCCTTCAAGGCCAGAATCAAAGGTTCGTAATTGGCGCGGCGCTCCAGACGGATAAATTTATATTGGTGTGTATAAAGGGGTGATTTACTTGCCTGCGAATCGATTAATGTGTCGCTCGGCAGTCGACTCCGGCGTCTGCCGCTGCGGGCAAAAATCAATTCCTCCCCGTACTCATTACGTTCGATTTCTTTGTGATCCAAACGGGAGACCCATAACTTTCCGGAATGAGAAATTTCAGTACCGCCGCCTAAGACAAACAGGCATTTAACAAAACTCAGCGGCAGCACGGTCTGCTTGCCGACTTGATTGCGACGAAGTTGAAAGGTCAGGTGAAGACTGTGCGGATTCGCCGGATAAAAAATAATGATTTCACGAATAAGCTGGCTCAGTATCCAGGGGTCGCTGGTGGTCGGTTTGGATAATTCGCCGACGAGATTGAGTCGCCCCGGAGCCAATTCTAAAAAACCCCGCTTAGCCGATGCATGCGAACCGGAATGGTCATCCACATAGCCCCCGACTTTCCACATCAAGACATCCAGTGCAAATTCGTTGAAGTAACGGAACCCATCGAAGACCGGATCCTGCCGGCTGCTTTGTTCATGAATTGCGCGAAAACCCAAATTACTCATTTCCAATTCAGCACCCATCGGAACAAGTCCCGGTTGAAGATTATGACGGATCAATTGGAGAGTACTTTGAAAAACACGCGGATCAAAAGCATTTTCTGCGACGGTAATCGCGTATTTAACATAATCAATTAAATCAAACTGACCCCTCGGCGGCATAATTTCCAGACCGCGGCTAAGAATTAAATCAAGTGTCTGGTAATTTGAATTAAGCATACGAAGCGCAATGAGCAGACTGATTGTTCGCGTAAAATAACGTTGCCCGCTCTCCAATTGATTCAGTTCGAATCGAAAACGGTCATAAATCATCCATTCAAAGTGATTCAAAATCGCCTGCTTGATGACTAATGCGATATAATTGTTAATATAAGGTTGTGCCTCGGATTGCTCGAACAACGGTTTAATAGAGGGGCAGGGACGATCTAATTCATGTTCCAGAAAGTAATCACTCACCGCGTCCTGTCCCAGATGACTGATTACCAGATCACGTTCGGTCGTGCCGATCAACTCCCGCCGGGCCCGTCGTTCAATATCGGCATCGATTGTTTTTTCGCCCGGTCGGGTATGTTCGTCAAAGAAACGCTGAATACGTTTACGAAGCCAGAGTTCATGAATCAAATTGACATGGAAACGGTCTCCGAAACGTTTCTTCATCGTTTTCGGACAGGCCAGGTATGCCTGGGCTGTAACAGGACCATTAGCGGTATTGACGGTGAGGGTTTCCCGTTCATAGAATTTGCCCTCATATTTATCAATGACTTTCATAGCCGAGGGGGGAACATCATAAATAATAAACCCCTGAATTTTTGCCGTCACATCCGGAACGGCATAAAAATAAACATTATCCGGGCTGACACGCCGATGCCCGCCCAGCATGGCCAATTCCGCACGAAGGACTTTTTCCGATCTGATATAAGAAGATTTCAAAGAAAAACTAAAACCGCAGACGGATTCGAAAATAGAGGGATCACGAAGTGACCCGTAAATAAACAAGTTTGTCTTTTCTTCCTGCATGAGGTCCATCATAGCATAATCTTTCCGGGAAAAAAGCAGTTAGTGAACAATTCGATTGACATGGGCATGGATGAAGGTCAGAATTTCATAACAGATGGTATCCGCCAGATCCGCCAGTGCATAAGCTGAACACACGGAGTCGTGACGGTTATCTAAAACGGTTACCATTTGTCCCAATTGAACCCCCGGAACATCGGTGATATCCAGAATCACCTGATCCATACAAACACGCCCAATGACCGGCACCGCATGCTCCAGAATTTTCATCTTTGCGCAATTTGAAAAACATCGGCGATAACCGTCCGCGTACCCCAACGGAACAATCGCGGCAGTCGTATCTCGTTGAGGCACAAAGGACCGGCCATAACTGACCGGATGACCGGCGGGAATATGTTTGATTTGCGTAATCGGAGCCTGAAGTTTCAAAACGGGCTTGAGTTGAATTGGCGGATTTTTCATGCGGCGGGAATAGTACCCGTACATGGAAATCCCGCAGCGGACCATATCGTAATGAGCCTGCGGCATCTTTATCGTCGCGGCACTGTTGGCCGCATGAATCAAAATTCCGCGGTCCCGAAGATGATTGTCGTTCATGAATTTTTCAAAGTTAGCCTGTTGTTCATAAGCATAAGATAGGTTTTCCTCGTCGGCAGTCGCAAAGTGCGTGAAGACCCCGGCCAATTTCAGGTTCGGACAGTTCTCGATTTCGTCCATGAGTTGTCGCGCCAACTCCGGCATGATGCCGCAGCGACCCATACCCGTTTCAATGTTCAGGTGGATGTTTAAAGTAAAAGTGGTTTCGCGAAGAGCCTGACGGACATAGTTCAACGAATCCATCGAGGAGAGAATACAGTCAAAACCGCTGCGCCCGCAAAACTGGATTTCTTCAACGGACTGGCAGGGGGTAAGCGGTTCTAAAATCAAAATAGACTTTTTTCCGGCGATGGAAGCAATGTGAATGGCTTCATAAATAGTTGCAACCGCAAACGCATCAACACCGTCCCGCATCAGGATGTTCACAATTTCGCTGATACCATGTCCGTAAGCATTGGCTTTGACGACGGCGCAGAACTTCGTTTTTGCCGGACAGAGACTTTTTAAATTTCGTACATTGTCCAGCAGATCCTGTGAGAAAATATGTGCCTGCAGATCTGGTCGTATCAATTGTTGTGATCGATAAACTCTCATGAGATTTCTTTGCGAAGAATCTCTTTTCGTAACTTAAATAATTCTCGGAAAGCTTTCAGAATAACGTTAATATTTGCGCCTGTCGCTTTTCCGGCTGTTCGCGGATAATGATGAACGCCGATTTGAGCGATGGTATATCCTTTTCGCTTGGCCCGAGCCAATATTTCGGCATCGATTAAAGCGCCGGTGCTGACCATATCAATGTGGTCGAAGATGTGACGCTTATACAGCTTAAAGGCGCAGTCGATGTCCTTCAGATGAAGGTCGAACAGGGTATTGACAAGTTTGGACCAGCAAAACGCGTTTAGTTTTCGCAGGATGTTGTCCTGACGTCTGAGACGATAAGCGCTGACAATATCATACTGAGCGATAAACGGCAAAAGCAAAGGAATTTCGTTGACATCGAATTGCCCGTCTCCATCGGTATAAAAGATATAGTCCTTGCCGGCCGCGCGGAAACCGCTCTGAAGGGCCGCACCATAACCGCGGTTTTGCGGATGGTGAATCACACGAACAGCCCGGTATTCCGCCGCCAGTTGGTCTGCTGTTTCCGCCGTTCCGTCTGTACTGCCGTCATCCACAAGAATGATTTCGAAATCGTCGCAAATCTGTGCGGCGATGGCCAGGCATTTTTCCGTTAAAGGTCGTACCGTTTCTTTTTCATTAAAACAGGGAAAGAAAATGCTCAACGAAGACAGCCGGTGTTCCGTGATTTCTGGAATCGAATAATCCATAAATAGTTACCATACCTGACGACGTTCAATCGCTTTTGATTCCTGTTTGAATTGTTGGGCCAATGTTGTATATTTTTGCTGTTCCTCAGATTTTTGGTTAGCCAGAAAACGCGCACAAACGATGGACGTCCCTAACCGCTGTAGATAACCGGCTTCATTTTTATAGGTATCCTTTTTTTCTGCAAAATCATTCAAATAATGCACTATATCGTTATGGACGGCCGGAGAACCTCGAAGCTGTATCAGCATAACAGCCGCCGTCTGTGAAGGCTCGAGATCGAATGCCTCTTTGGCTAAACGATAAAGGTCTGAATAACGATCCGTAACCGTGTTTTCGGTAATGACGGAAAAAGTCGTTAAATCCTTTGAATAGTCGCTTGGGAATATCGCCTGCCCTTGAAGTATTTGAGTGATTAACATTTCTCCCTGTGATGTCTTAATATTCACCAGCATGTGTTGAATATCATCAAGATAGGCGGTCTTCCAGGACTCCGATGTCTTCAGAGCTTTCATAAATGTCTCGTTCTCCTGCGAAACGGGCATCAATACCACCCAGACATCGCGTTTTTCCAATTCTTCTTCAAGCCATTGGGCGATTTCCCGAAAATTCGCTTGTGTTAATTTTTTGCCCTGAAGTTTGACCTGTTGAGCAACCGGTCCCCCGAAAAAAATGGTCTGCCAATGCCGAAATTTATCATGATTATAAGCCGCCTGCGCACGTCCGTCCATAAACAGCTTCAGCGGGATTTCGCCCGTTTCCGGGTCCGGTTCCTGACCGAGTGCAACCGCACCGCCTTCGGTCCAGTAATTAAAGACCCTGCCCGAAAGTTTGTTCATCTTGATGAATTGACAGACTTCGATGGGTTTCAGGTGCGAAGCAGTCATACGCATAAAGACGGAATTGTACGTCGGGTCCGGCGGCCAGGGATTCAGGTAGACCCGTTTGTATTTCAAGCCCCAGAAAACAGAAAACCCGAAAACAGCCAGTGTGACAGTGCCGTATACAATATATCGGCCGATGGCCGGGATGGACCACGTTGTGAGCCGGCCCGTTTGACTAAACCGGATTTTGGCACTAATCATTTCCCATGCCTGAACAATAAGTACCGCAAGAATTGGGCAGGCGGCCGAACCGGCGATCGCAATAAAACGGCGTGACCGAATGGCCATGTAAATCGTTAAAAATGAGATAACGATCAATGCCAGGTTGATTTTTGGCCACGAATAAATGTCGTCCGATTCGGGCGTCGCGGATGCTTTTAAGCCCTTCTTACCGGAATTTAAACGAGACTTCAAAAAGTATGCAACCAGCCAAATGATAAAAGACGCCAGGGTCAGAACACACATCACCCCGAACCACTCTTCCTCGCCGACCGGGTTGGGGGTTGTGGTGGTCGGGTCCATAAAATCAAACGCCGGTTTCCATTCGTTAACCTGCCGCCAGGACTCGGCGTGTTTGCTGACGCTGATTTCAAATGTGTGGGTCAGATTCGTTAAATGGAAGGGATTGAAAATAATCATGGCTAACAGGGCAACGGCACTGGCGGCAATAGTATGATAGAGGCCTTTCGGCGATAGTGAAACAAAAACCTCTTTC
>JADHXS010000008.1 GCA_016782835.1 Phycisphaerae bacterium
CCTGTCGGTCATAGCGATTGACCTTGATGACCAGCCCGTCGATCTGGTAATCGAGTTTGTCTTTCTTTTTTTCCCACGCGTGGCAAATCCTGATGACCTCGTCGATGTTTTTTGCTTTTTGGAGGTGTTCGTTGACGGGCAGGCCGAAGTCTCTCAGCTTTTTCAGCGATTCGTAATGCGTTTGTGCAAGCGGGTCGCTGACTTGTCCGAGGGCATAGGCGAAGAAGGCCAACTTGCGCTGGGCGGTGATGCGGGCGTCGAGCAGTTTCAGTGAACCGGCGGCGGCGTTGCGCGGATTGGCGAATTCCGGTTCGCCGGCTTCAACTTTAGCGGCATTCAGTTCGGCGAAGGCCTTTTTGGGCATATAGACCTCGCCGCGGATCTCCAGCGTGTCCGGGATGTCTTTTCCCTCAAGTGTCAGCGGAATCGCGCGGATGGTGCGGATATTGGCGGTGACGTCGTCGCCCTGAGTGCCGCTGCCGCGTGTGGCGGCGCGGACAAGGCGGGCCTTTTCATAGCGGAGGCTGATGGCCAGGCCGTCAATTTTGGGTTCGACGGTGTATTCGTAATCGTCGGTTTCCAGTCCCTTGGCGATGCGCTTGTCAAATTCGGTCAGTTCGTCTTCGTTGTAGGTATTGTCGATGCTGAGCATGGGCACGGCGTGGGTAACGGTGTCGAATCCGGCGACCGGCTGCTCGGAAACACGCTGGGTGGGGGAGTCGGGCGTTACCAAATCCGGGTGTTCGGCTTCGATCTTTTTTAATTCGGTGAACAGTTTGTCATATTGTCGGTCGGAGATTTCGGGGGCATTATGCACATAATACAGCACATCATGCCGGCGAATCTCGGCCCGTAACCGCCCAATCTTGTTTTTTATGTCATTTTTCATGTTTTTTCGGTAACAAGTTACTCTCATTATACATCTAAAATGGATGGATGTAAAATGTCAGTTGGTTATAATATAAATCGCGAAAGACTTTTTCGGTACTCAACAGCTTTTAAGGAGTGATTCGGATGAAATCTAAAATGATGTGGATATGCCTTTCGGTGTTCTTTTTTGTCCTTTCCGGCAATTCGCTGTCGGGTGCTTCCGTTGCTAAAGATGTGAATGACATTACGCCCTCAGCTCCGGCCTCTTTAAATGACTTGCCGGAGGATGCCCTGATTGCGCGGGTTCTGGAACAAAAAATATATCTGAAAGATATAAATCCTTCACAGAGCCAGATGGAAAAGTATGCTGGCGACAAGACCCCGGAACAATTAGAGCAGTGGAAACGACAGCACCGGCGATCCAATTTTTCCCATTACTTTTGGACGCTGTTTGAACAATACGCACAGGAAAAGAATATTGAGGTTACAGAACAAGATGTCGAGCAGTTTAATACCAGTATGCTGCGGTCTATGACGTCGCAGGCTGAAAAGGCCCAAAAGAAGGTGAATAGTCTGCAAAAAGAACTCCAGGCGGATAATCTGGATGATGCGAAGCGTTCCGAACTGACTAATCGACAGGCGCTTTATAATAGTATTATCACGCGAATGGCTGAATCAGAAGGGCATTTTAAAAGCCGAAATACCCCAGCTGAAAGAATGATTCTAATCTGGAAGCTCTACAATCGGCTGTATGAGCAATACGGCGGGCGTGTGATTTTTCAACAGGCCGGGCCTGAACCGTTGGATGCCTATCGGAAGTTCTTCGAAGACGAGCAAAAAAAGGGGCGTTTTGAGTTTTTCAATAAGGAAGCTGAAGCATTGTTCTGGGAGTATTATCGAAATGAAAAGATACACACCTTTTATTCCGATGAGGCGGAAGCGAAAAAAATGATGGAGACGCCGTGGTGGCTGAAAGAGCCGGACCAGACACAGTACCCGGAAGATATGGACGTATGGGGAGATTGCACGGACGGGCTGTGTATCAAAATCAATCCGAAAAAACGGGCCTTTACGACGGAAGAGGATGTGGCCGTGGCAATCGACCTGTTGAATATCGGCGAGCAGACATTTATCTGTTCGCCATGTCAGCAATTTTTTGAAATTGAAGTGGATGGAAAGTGGTATGACTGGAACGGGCCGAAAGTGTTCGATCAAATGGGATTTCCACTGAAGCCCAAGTCTGTGAATTACATATTTTTTGAAATTGAGCTGTCGGAGCAGTGGCTATCTCTGGAGATCAGGAAACCGTTAAAGTTGGCAGAGGGGACGCATTATTTGCGGTTTCGATATCAGCCGATGGGGACCCGGTCGGAGGATGGTTTTCAGGAGATCACCCCGACGTTTTGGGTGACCAGCAACTTGCAGACATTTAAGATTATGCCGTTTGAACAGCCGTTGACTATTAAGGTGGAAGGACAACCTGAAATCACACGTAAAGTCGGGAAATGGCTTGCCAAGAATCCGCGGGCCGTTAAATCTGTTCTTGGACAGACCTATCGTGTCACAATGCCCTCGCTGAGACCGCGGCCCGACAACGAAATAACCGCCTCCTCGGATGATGCCGCTGTCAACTTTAAGATTAAAATTATGGATGCATCCGGAAATCGAATGGTGCCGGAATTAGAAGAGAAACTGACCGAACTGATACGAAAGCAGATGCAGGAATAAACTGAGAAAACGTAAAAAAAGCCCCTTGGGGAGGGGCTTTTAAGATTCTATTTTTAACCGGTCACTTACGTTTCCGGCTCTGATTATCTGATTAGTCATTGGAGCCGTAGAGCCATGTTTCGTCGGCGAGGGGGTAGTCGACGATTTCTTCGGGCTTAAAGTAGAGGCCGATTTCGTAGGCAGCGTTTTCGGGGCTGTCTGAGCCGTGGACGAGGTTATAGCCCCGGCAGGCACCAAAATCGCCGCGAATGGTGCCGGGTTCGGCTTCATTGCCGAAGGTTTTGCCCATGAGTTTGCGGCTCATATTGATAACATCATCGGCTTCCAAAATCATTACCAATACCGGTGAGGAGGCTAAATAATTGACGACACCTTCGAAGAACGGCTTGCCTTCGTGGACGGCGTAGTGTTTACGCGCCAGTTCCTGCGGAATCTGCATAAATTTGGCGGCGACAATCTTGAGTCCCTTTTCTTCAAAACGAGAGATAATCTTACCCATCAGATGCCGCTGAACGGCATCGGGCTTCATGATAATCAGTGTACGCTGAGCCATGTGTTTTTATGAGCTTGCCGGAATAATAAAGATTTCTACGCGGCGATTGGCTTCGTTGCCGCCCTTATTGGGTTTATTCGGAGCTATCGGGCGATATTCGCCATAGCCTTTGACAGCCATGCGTTCGGGAGCAATGCCGTCTTTGTTCAGCAACTGTTCAACGCCGATGGCTCGGTGGGCCGACAGATGCCAGTTGGATGGGTGTTTCTGGAGGGTTGCGGCTTTTTTAATCGGCACGTCGTCGGTGTGACCAACCACGACGATATCGAACTGCTTGCCTTCAGCGGAATTCATGATGCCGGCCAATGTTTTGATTGATTCTGCGGCATTTTCTCTTACATCGTCACTGCCCAGATTAAACAGGAGATCGCTCTTGAATTTAAGCATTCCGGTAGATGCGTCGAAATCGATCATATCGCTGGTTTTTGCGAAGTCCTGCAGCATGATATTCATCTCGGGCGGCAGGGGCGTACCGGCCAGCATGAGTTGGGTCTGCATTTTAGCGATTAACGCTTTTTTCTTTTCAATATCCGCCTCCAATGCCGCGATCATGGCATTTTTGGCTTGCATATCAGCTCCGCTCTGACCGGACAGACTTTCCAACGTCTGCATTTTCTGCTGAAGGTCCGCATTACACAGGCTTAATTCGCCTTCCAGGTCTGCGATCCGTTGTTGTTGAATCCGGTTCTGTGCTTTACAGTCTTCCAACGGCTGGGAACATTGGCAACCCACTGTCAAAAGAATCATTGCGCAAGCCAGTGTCCCCACCAAACATTTGCTCCTGTTCATTTTTATTTCCTTTCCTGAAAGGTCAATCCGTTTCCTTTATTATACGATTCCATGTGTTTTATGTCGGCAAAAGGGGCTCTTCAGCATGAAATTTATCTATTTTCCCTTTTTCTTTTTTCTTTTTTCCTTTTTTGGTTTTTTGGTTTTCTCTTTTTTGGTTTTTGCTGCTCCTGAGCCGCCGCCAACAGAGGCAAATAGTGAAAAAAGTACAGCCAGAACCGCCAAGCCGCCTAAGATATACCAAAACAGGCCAACGCCGGCAATTTGTCTTTCCACCATCATATTTAAAAGAGAGGGGCGTATATCCCGCATTGCGGCCGTTAAGATGATGCCGGCCAGGATAATTGCTGTCAGAGGCAAAAACATCGCAATTCCAAAGAGATTCGTACGGGGATCGACCTGTGCGACCGGAACAAATGCCATACCCGCCGCCGGAACTGCCGACGGGGCCGGTTCGGCTCCCAATGGGGCTGCCGGCTGGGCCGTCGCTGATGCCATTGCCGGTTCGGTCAGTAAATCTTCGGATTCTTCGGCCAGTCCCAACTGGTCCACGGGTAATTCGCCGCCGCCATCAGGGGCGCCTTCTTCGGCACCTGCCGGAAGGATGTCATCCAATACCGCTCCCAGAGAGGTATCGTCGGCCTGCAGGGAAAGGTCTAACAGTCCCGAACCACTGCCGAAACTTTCCAGGTTTGAATCCGCATCAAGATTTTCAATTTCTTCGATTTCCGCTGCGTCGGCGGATTGAGTTTCGGCCTTTGTGTCTTCTGTGAGCCTAAAGGCGTCATCCGTGCCGCTGAGGATATTAATGCCAACGGTTCCGATATTGGTATCGGCCATCGATAAATCGCCCATCTGGCTTAGTCCGAAACCGCCTTCGCTTTTCAATTCCTCGGTCGGTTCGGTGTCATCGTCGGGCGGTTGGGGTCCTGATTCGCCCGGCTCCAGTTGGATTTCTGAGGTTTCTTCCAATTGCAGATCCGGTTCGGAATCGTCCGGCGCTAAGCCGAAGGATGAGATATCGAGCCCGACAACTTCTTCCGAAAGGGTGTCGATATCTTCTTTTTTATACATGGGTTTTCCGGCATCCATATACTGACGTAACTTGCCCTGTTTTACCAAATCCTGAACTTCCTGCTCTGTTTTTCGAAGTTTTTCCATCACTTCCTGCATTGTGTAAAAATTTTCTGCCATGTCACTGTTCCCAATAATATTCGAATAATTTCTGTTTTAGTCCTGTTCGAGAAGCTGCTGAAGCTCTTCGACTTTCTTTTCCTGTTTCTGTTGTATTTGTGTTTCCATGGTTTCTAATATTTTTTTGACCTGTGTGGGTGTCGGCGCAGCGGTGTTCCACTCAGTCAGTTTACGATCATATTCAAAACTTCTTGCAGCAATCAGGCGAAGTTGGTCAAATGCTTGTCCTCGCGTATTAAATTCGTAGACCCAAAGCGTTTGTGCTTCGCTATCAATCATGGCCAGTCCATACGACTCCCGGCCCAATTGAACGGGTACGGCGGTTATCGCGAGACTTTTATTTACGTCGAACGCATCTTCGCCCGTATGCTCTTGTGAAAAACCGGCGAAGAATAAAAAGCCTGCCGCCATGCAAATCAACCCTGCGGCTATTTTAAATTTCAATTTATCCATGGTTTTACTGCATTTTTAAATACGTTACGATATTGCCTTAGCTACGCAAAAAACCGATTTTATACACACTTTTCCAGATTATATACCGAATCCGAAGCAGTTGCAAAGTTTTTTTAAGGGGTTGGTACGTGATTAATAGGGGTAAAAAACCTGCTCAATACATAATAAATATGGGATTTTTATAAAAGTGCCCGTTCAAATTGCTTTTTTAAGTTCAGTGGGCACGACAAATTCGCCTTTTGTCGTCCTAAATTGTGCGGCATGGCTATTGGCATCATCATTGTCAGGGTAACATGAGCCATTTGGGGATCGGTTAAACCGTCCATATAAAAAAAAGGAAGGTTTCAATGTGGATGAGAAACCTTCCTTTTTGATTACCACATGAGTGGAGTTTCGGCTCACACTATTTTTTCTTTGTGGCTTTTTTCTTTGCGACTTTTTTCTTTGCGACTTTCTTCTTTGCGACTTTTTTCTTTGCGACTTTCTTTTTCGCAGCTTTTTTCTTTGCCATAACTTTGTCACCTCCTTTCAAAGGTTTTTAAAGTGCATCTTCAACAAACTCATTATACCTCATTATACGATTGCGTATATTATACACCTTTATCGACAAAAATCACCACAAACCTTCACAAAAAATGCATTTGCAGGCCTTGCTGATGATGCTGTAAGCGTCTGTCAAAGACCAACTTCCGTACGGCAAATGATGTCATCGTTCCTATCAAGCCGTGATTTCACATGAACCGCTGAATTAAATATTGCACTCAAACAATACGTAGAGTGTAAAATTTTCAAAGTATTATTTTTAACATCCACGGCGTCATTTCGGTTTTGATTCAATCAAAGAAGCACAGAGTTTATGCGAAGGAACGATCGAATGGGGGGAAATTTTTTTAAAAAAAAATGAAAAATTGCAAAAAAAAAACTTGCATGGTAAAATTACAAGCAAGGAATTCACAGCTTTCTGTGAGGATTGACGGAAATGAAACATATAAAAACAATCTTGTTTGGCGGTTCATTTGATCCGATTCATAATGGTCATCTTCGCGTTGGGCGTGCGGTGCTTGAAGAACTTGCTGCCGACCAGATGATCTTTGTACCGGCGCGTCGCAGTCCTCACAAAAGCCATATACCGGCGGGGGGACATCATCGATTGGCGATGATTCAACGTGCGATTACGGGCAGTGACAAGTTTTCGGTGAGTGATTGTGAATTAAATCGCGGCGAACCCAGTTACACCCTGGATACGATTTATTTCTTTCGGAAAGAACTTGGCCCGGAAGTCGATCTTACCTGGCTGATGGGTGCCGACCAATTGGCGGATTTTGATAAATGGTATCGAGTGGAAGAATTGCTGGATATTTGCCGGGTGTCTGTGATGTACCGGGCGGGGTATCCCAAACCGGATTTCGACTGTTTCCGCGGGGTTTTCAGGCCGGATCAGATTACCCGATTAGAGCAGGGTGTGGTCGAAACACCGTTGATTGAGGTCAGCAGTACAGAAATTCGCCGGCAATTGGCTGCCGGGGAGTTGTGTCGCGATGTGTTGCCGGAGTCGGTGATTCGCTATATACAATCGCATCATTTGTACGGCTCTCCCCGCTAAAAGCTGTTTGGGGGCCGTTAAGAGGCGGTTTTTCGTTGACACCTTACCATCGGTGTTTATAATGCTATAAATACCGTCTGTCTGTTTTGAGGGGATGGTTGTAAGTAACTTTTTCTAATAGAGTTATGTTTTTACTTATCACGTTTATTACGCAAGGTCGGAATTATTATTTGGAGATTATTGATGGAAAACAAACATTCTTTGAAATGGATGGTACTGGCGGTTTTGCTCTTGAGTTCGGGTCTGTTTGGTGCAACGGTTGAGGAGAACTGGAATGACTTTCTGCATTATACGGCTATCGGGCGTTTTGAATTAGCCAAAAGCTATGCCGAGCAGATCATTGAAAGCCAGGTTGACCCGACGATACTGCTTGAGTTATCCGAGGGAAATCCAGAGGGCTATCGGCTTTTGCTGAAAATGCATGCGGACAGTGACCAACTCCGCGAGGTCAGCGGCAAAATCCTCGATTTAATCGAGCAGGGCCGGTATATCCGTCGAACCGATCCCAAAATCATCGTTCAGGAAATTAAGCGGCTCAGCACCACTATCCGGGGGCGCATTGCCGCAGAAGAACGTCTTAAAAATGCCGGCGAGTATGCGATTCCTTATATGTTGGCAGCGCTGGCGGATGAATCACGCAAGAATGAGTTTTCCTATATTACCGAAGCGTTGCCTAAGATCGGTCGGTCTGCTATTCGTCCGCTGGTTGCGAGCCTGCAAATGGAGGATGTTGCGGTAAAGATCGAAGTCATTCGTGCGCTGGGCAAGATTGGGTATTATGAGCCGCTGCCTTACCTGAAACTGATTGTTGAGAGTGATTCTTCTGAATTGCTGAAGACCCAGTCTGTCAATGCGATAGAACAAATTGACCCGGATGCCTTAAAAGCTCCGGCTGCGGATCTGTTTTTTACGCTGGCAGAGAAATATTATGACGGGGATGATTCGCTGAGTTCTCCGGCTGAGTATGATTTTGGGAATGTCTGGTTTTGGGATGAAGCCAAGCAGACGTTAATGCGTCATGAAGTGGATAAGCGGTATTTTGATGAAATGATGGCGATGCGCAGTTGTGAATGGGCCTTAAAGGCCGATGCCGGAATCGGAAAAGCCATCGGCTTGTGGATTGCGGCGTTTTACCGGGCCGAATCGGCGGGCGTGCCAATGCCGGATTACTTCGATGCGGGTCATGCCGATGCGATGACCTATGCCACAACGGCCGGACCGGAGTATCTTCACCAAGCCCTAGAGCGTGCGTTGAACGACGAAGATGCTTATGTGGCCCTGGGGGTTGTGGAAGCGTTGGCGGTGAATGCGGGCGAGAAATCTCTGCTGTATCGCGTAGGAACCGAACAACCGCTGGCAAAGGCACTGAATTTTCCGGATCGAAAAGTCCGTTACAGTGCGGCGATTGCTTTCGCGGAAGCCAATCCGGTGAACGAGTTTGTCGGAAGTCAATTGATCGTTGAAAATCTTGCTTCGGCAATTCTCGAAGACGGCAACGATGAATTGGGGGCTGACCTGGCTGCGACCTATGCCCTGCGAGCGATTAACGCCATGTATAAACTGGCATTGGTTCGAAATATGGTGGTGGAGTTGTCTGAAGCGATGCCTGCGTTGATTGAGGTTACCGAGAACAGTCGGCCTCCGATGCAGGTCCTTTCGGCAGAGGTTTTGGCTTACCTGGAAAGTCCTCAAGCCCAACGGGCGATTACGACAATGGCGCTAAATGACCAAAATGCCAATGAGATTCGCATCTCGGCGTTTAATTCATTGGCCCGTTCAGCCAAAATCAATGCGAATCTTCTGCTGACCGAGCAGATTGAGGCAATTTACGGTTTGGTTGGTTCTCTGGACACCGACCCGGCGTTGCGAGCGGCGGCGGCCGGGGTGTATGGGGCACTGAATTTGCCGAGCGAACAGGTTAAAAAATTGATTCTTGACCAAGCGAAGTCATAATTAAAATCAAAAATCAAAGATTAGATATCAAAATTAAGGATTTGCCTTCGGCGAGGCTATTTCAATAGATTTCTCATCCCAATAAATCGGGATTCGGAATGACATGGAGTGACTTTGTTGCGCATAACAGGTCGTATCCGAGATGTGGCTAAAGTATTACGAAAATTGCATGAAGACGGGTTGTTGAGGTAATAGCCGTGTCCCTGTGAAAAACAGGGTGTTCAGAAAGGACGCTATGGCGCGAAGACGGAAAGACCAGCCGACGGATTCGAGTTTTTACCGGGCTGCTTTCCGGTGGATGGGGATTGGTTTTGAGTTTTTGTTTGTCATCGGCTTTTTTGTGTTTATTGGCTTTTGGCTCGATAAATTGGAAAACACCAGCCCAGGTTGGATGATCCTGGGCTTTTTTATTGGGTTTGCTGTGATGATGTATATTGTTGTCAAACGTGCGAAAATAACCGAGCGGGAACTTGACGAGGACGAAGGTCAGGACGACGAAACCAGCCAATGAGTCCCAGACATAAACAACCAGCGCCGTTTTTTATGGTCTTTCCATGGGGGAAAGTCGCCGGAGTGTTGTTTTTGGTTGTTTTCGGGGGGATGCTTGTTTATCGGCTTAGCCAGACCGGCGGCGCGCATGTCAATCAAGCCTGTCTTTTTGCGATGATCGTTGCGGCAGTAGCGGGAATCGCAGGGTTGTACGCTGTTGGAAAGACGTGGGGACGGGATGTGTATTGGGTACTGGTGGGGGTGATGATCGCGGCGGCGATTCGGTTGTTGATAGGCGGCGGCGGAGTTGCTATAATTACGCTTTTTACAGATATACACCGGAGTTGGTTTATCTTGTTTTTGGGCATTTACTACACGGCCTTCCTGGCGGCCGATACGTGGCTGGCCCTGTGGATACTCCGGAACAGTGAAATGAAAGATCGGGAACGAAGAATACATGGCAATCTATGGGACATGTTTAGCTGAGCTGAACCCGCTTGAACATGTGGTCAGTCACGAACTCTTTACCATTACAGTAATGGGAAAGGGGTTTCCGTTTACGAACCACATGCTCATGATCAGTGTTGGTTCGGTTGTACTGATGGTTGTTTTGCCTCTGGTTATCCGCAAACGTCAACTCGTTCCGAAAGGTTTTTATAATGTGATTGAAACCATTTGTGTTTTTATCCGGGAAGATGTGGCCCGTCCGTTCCTGGGGAGTCATACCGATCGTTACATTGCTTACCTGTGGTCGATATTCTATTTTATTCTGGTTTTGAATTTACTCGGGATGGTTCCGTTTAATGCGGTGATCGGTATTTTTATCGGTGAGCACAACAATCTGTACGGTGCCGCGACGGCAAATCTGTTTGTCACCGGGGCACTGGCGACCTTTGCTTTTTTCCTGTTTCATCTGGCGGGAATTTATGAAAAGGGGGTTGTCCGGTATTTTGCGACCTTGTCACCAAAGGTGCCGTGGCCGATGATGCCGTTTATGTTTTTGATGGAATTGGTCAGTTCCTTTGTTCGTCTGTTTTCGTTGGCGATACGACTGTTTGCCAATATTCTTGCAGGCCATATTCTGATGGCGGTGTTATTGGGATTTATTATTATCTTCAAGGATTTCATGGTGGCGTCGGCTTCAATTCTGGCGACGACGCTGATGAGTCTGCTGGAAATATTTGTTGCGTTTCTGCAGGCGTATATTTTTACGTTTTTGACAACGATTTTTATTGCCTTTGCGATTAGCGAAGAACATTAATAGTTTTTAGTTCTTAGTTCGTAGTTTTTAGTAAAAGGATATTAACCTATTTTACTATTTTGGAGGTTTTAGCAACATGTTAGACGTAATTATGATGGTTCCAATGATGTTGGCGGAGGCAGCGCCGCAAGTTCAAGAGGCCGCTGCGGCGGCAGGCCCGGCCATATTTGAATCCGTGCAGCAAATGGAAGCTCTCGCAAAAGGACTCGCCATGCTTGGTGGTGTGCTGGGCGCCGGTCTGATTGTGATGGGTGCGGCTCGGGGCATTGGCCAGTTGGCCGGCAGTGCAGTCGAAGCGATTGCCCGTCAGCCGGAAGCCGGCGGCCGTATTTTCACGACGATGATTATTGCCGCGGCCCTGATCGAAGGCGTAACACTGTTTGCATTGATTATCTGTCTGTTGCCGATCGTGCTTCTTAAGTAACGAAATACTTAGATCGAGGAAGTGAATGAGAATACGCGGAATCATAGCGGTTCTGTGGTTAGTGCTTGTACTCACCACGCCGGTGTTAGCGGCCGAACATGGCGGAATGGATGAAGGCAATAAGTTCAGCCTTTTCGGCGGGTGGTTGGGTGAATATTTCTGGGCGCTGATTTGGTTTGGGGTGCTGTTGGTGGTGCTGTGGAAGTTTGCCTGGAAGCCGCTTCTGGCGGGACTGAACAGCCGACAGGATCATATTGAAAAGCAGATCACCGACGCGGAAAAGACCCGGACCGAAGCCAAAAAGATACTCGAAGAGTACAACGCCAAACTGGCGGATGCTGAGCGGCAGGGCAGGGATATTATTACCGTACGTACCAAAGAAGCCGAAAAACAGGCCAAAGACGTCACCAGGGAGAATCAAAAAAGCCTTGAACAGTTGAAAACGCGGGCAGAAGCTGAACTGGAGCGGGAACGCATCGAAGCCGAAGACGATCTTTGGGGTCAGGCGGGGGATATTGTTCGCCGGCTGGGCGAGGATGTCTTCGGCAAGGCACTGGATGACGTGGATAATCAGAAACTAATCGACGAGGCGATTGACCGGCTTAAAAAACAGCAAGAGGAATAACGCGGCGATGACGCGAAGTGCACGACATATTATTCACGAGATTTACAGTGATGTGATGTTCGAGCTGGCCGAAGAGGCGGGCCTCGTTGAGCAGGTGATGGATGATTTGGATGCGGTTGCTGAGGTGATGAAAGATGAGCCGGAGTTTTTGTCGCTGCTGACCGTCGGTCAAGTCAAGGAAGATGAAAAAGCCAAGATGATTCGCCGGGTTTTCAAGGGGCGGGTCAATGACCTGACGCTGGATTTTCTATGTGTGCTGGCCAAACGCAATCGCATGAACTTTGTGCATGGAATCGGCGACCGGTATGAGGCTTTGCTGGACGAGCGTAAGAATCTGCACCGTATCGAGGTGACGCTGGCTAAAGAGCCGACGGATGAGCAGGTTGAAAAAATTAAAGCGGATATCAGAGAAGCAATAAAAGCCGAGATCAAACTGTCGGTCAACGTCGATCCGGCGATCATCGGCGGCATTATTATCCGCAAAGGCGATCTGATGGTGGATAATTCCGTTCGGACGATTCTGAATCGGACCGTCAATGCGGTCATGGAACGGTCGAAAGAAAAACTTAAAGATCAAACATAAAGGTGCAAAATTGAGCAGCAATTATGAAATTTGATGTGAATGAAATCAGCAGCCTGATCAAAGAAGAGGTCAAGCGTTATAAGACGCAGGTGGACGTCGCCAAGGTCGGTACGGTGCTGGAAGTCGGCGACGGCATTGCCCGCGTGTACGGGCTGGATAACGCGATGGCCGGGGAGATGCTGGAATTTGACGGCGGTGTGGTCGGCGAAGTGTTTAATCTGGATGAAGACTCGGTTGGTGCGGTGATCTACGGTGACTATACCAAGGTCAAGGAAGGCGCCGGCGTTCGCGGCACGGGCAAGGTGCTTTTGGTTCCAGTGGGTGCCAAACTGCTGGGTAGGGTGGTCAATGCGTTGTGTGAACCGATTGACGGTAAGGGGCCCATTTGCAGCGAGCAGACTCGATTTGTTGAATATCCGGCACCGGGGATTGCCAAGCGTCAGCCGGTAGAAGAACCACTGGCGACCGGCATTAAAAGTGTGGATGTGTTGGTTCCCATCGGACGCGGTCAACGTGAGCTGATCATCGGCGACCGCAAAACCGGCAAAACAGCGATCGCACTGGATACGATTATCAACCAGAAGGGCAGGGACGTGGTTTGCATCTATGTGGCCATCGGGCAGAAGGAATCTACGGTTGCTGAAGTGGTTGCCGCGCTTGAGCGTTACGGAGCCATGGAGCATACTGTGGTTGTGGCGGCTTCGGCTGCGGACAGTTCGGCGATGCAATACATCGCTCCTTATGCGGGAACGGCAATTGCTGAATATTTTATGTATGAAAAAAAGAGTCATGCGCTGTGTGTATATGACGACCTGAGCAAGCATGCGGTTGCGTATCGGGAACTGAGCCTGCTGTTGCGTCGTCCGCCGGGACGCGAGGCCTATCCGGGTGATATTTTCTATCTGCACAGCCGTCTGCTGGAGCGGGCGTCGAAGCTGTCCGATGAACTTGGCGGGGGGTCGATCACGTCGTTGCCGATTATTGAAACCCTGGAAGGACAAGTATCGGCTTATATTCCGACTAATATTATTTCCATCACGGACGGACAAATTTACTTGCAGCGTGATTTGTTCCTATATGGTGTCAAGCCCGCGATCGATGTCGGCATCAGTGTCAGCCGAGTCGGCGGTCATGCCCAGCCGAAGGCAATGAAAAAAGTGGCTTCCAGACTGCGTTTAGAGCTCGCATTATTCCGCGAACTGCAGGATTTTACCCGGCTGGGAACGGAACTGGATGAAACGGCTCAGAAGCAGCTTGTCCGTGGCCTCCGAATGGTGGAAATTCTCAAACAGCGTCAGTTTGCTCCGATGGAGATGGCCGAGGAGGTTATCAGTATTATGGCCGGTTCCAGCGGTGTCCTGGATGACATCGATATACATCGCGTTAATCACTTCGTAGAAGAACTGATTTCCTGGATGAAACTGGAGGCGCCGGAATATCTTCAGGTAATTGATGAAACCGGTGATATTGATGAAAACCTTATGGAAGGTCTTAAGGATGCTATCGAAGCTTATAAGACGATTTACCGGTTCTCCTTCGGAGCATAGGAAAAGCTTAGAATTTAATATCTAAAGTTTAAAGTTAAAGAGTTACCTTCGACGGCAACTGTTTAATTGTATTGTCGAAACCGATTTCTTAGTTTTGGAATTTGATATTTTTATATGGCTACTATACGACAAATTTTGCATCGTCGCAATGCAGCTGTCAACATCAACAAGGTTACTACGACGATGGAAACCACCAGTGCAGTGCGCTATCGCCAGTATTATAAACACTGGGCCCAGGGCATTCAGTTTTATGATACCCTTGCCCAATTGGCCTATTTGATGGTGACTGCCGAGCACCGTATTGAACATCCGTTAATGGCTCCTCCGAAGTCGAAAACAAATGCCCTGATTATTATTGGAGCGGACCGTGGACTCTGCGGCTCATATAATTCAGAAATTTTTCGCCAGATTGATACGCATATAAAAATGGCACAGCGGTTTGACCGGGAACTGAAAATTTACGTCAAGGGCGTAAAAGTGCAAACGTATCTGGACCATTTGAAGATTAAGCCGGAACACGTTTACGAAGACTTTACTGATATTCCAACGACTGAACAGGCCAATGATATCGGTGATTTTTTCATGGAGGAATATTTAAACGGTTCAATTGGTCGTTTGGGAATTGTCTATCAGCGATTTTTTTCTCAGGCCAGCCAGAAAGCTCAAACGTTGACATTGTTGCCCGTAGAGGACTTGATTGATGACTTGACAACACGAGCTACAGTTATCTGGCCGTGGGAACTGGAATTTAAGGATTTTGAACTGAGTCCGTCGCCGGAGCATATTTTTGAGACGTTAACCAAAATGATTATTCGAACCTCAGTGCTTAAATGTTTTCTTGAAGCTGCGGTCAGTGAGCATCTGGCAAGGGTCGTCTGTATGCGGAATGCTTCAGAGAATGCCAGTGAAATGATCGAGGATCTAACAATGAGTTACAACCGTGCCCGACAGGGACAGATTACAGTGGAATTACTGGATATTGTCGGCGGAGTTGAGGCTGCAAAACAATAAATCGATAAAAGTGATAAAACATTTATGAGTGGATAAAAAAATGAATTGTGGACGGGTCACACAAGTTGTTGGAAGTGTATTCGAAGCGGAATTTGTGGCGCAAGTTCCGGGGATCTATAACGCGTTGGAAGTTAAAGGCCAATTTGAAGGTGGAACTGTTGATTTAGTGGGTGAAGTGCAGCATCTTCTCGGAGGGGGGCGGGTGCGTGCAATTGCGCTTGGCAGTACGGTTGGTATGCGTCGGGGCATGGAAGTCGTCGATACGGGTGGGCCGGTGCAGGTTCCGGTCGGCAAGGAAACGCTGGGTCGGGTTTTTAACCTGTTGGGTAAGCCGGTTGACGGCGGAGGCGACATCAGGGCCAAAGAAAAACGACCCATCCACCAAAAGCCGCCGAAGTTTACCGAACTGACGGCCAAATCCGAGATGTTTGAAACCGGTATTAAGGTAACGGATTTGCTGTGTCCCTTTGTTAAGGGAGGGAAAACCGGTTTATGCGGTGGTGCCGGTGTTGGAAAAACCGTGTTAATCCAGGAACTCATTGCGCGAATTGCTACCAAGCATGGCGGGCATTCGGTATTTACCGGTATCGGAGAGCGCACGCGCGAAGGCAACGACCTCTGGCTGGAGATGCAGAAAACACATATCGGTAACACCGATGCGACGGTGCTGGATAATACCTGTCTGGTCTTTGGACAGATGAACGAGCCGCCGGGGGCTCGTTTACGTGTGGCTCTAACCGGACTGACCATGGCCGAGGCGCTGGTGGAAATGGGCGGTGGTGAAACCCTGCTGTTTATCGATAATATTTTTCGTTTCTCACAGGCCGGTTCGGAAGTATCCGCCTTGCTGGGACGTATTCCCAGTGCGGTGGGATACCAACCGACGCTGGCCAGTGAGATGGGCCAGCTACAGGAGCGAATTTCCTCAACGAGCACCGGAGCAATCACTTCAGTTCAGGCGGTTTATGTTCCTGCCGACGACTTAACTGATCCGGTTCCGGCAACGACATTTACGCACCTGGACTCATCGGTCGTGCTGTCTCGTAAAATTACGGAAAAAGGGATTTATCCGGCGGTCGATCCGTTGGAAAGTTCATCCCGTATTCTTGTTCCTGATATTGTAGGCCATGAACATTACGATGTAGCCCAGCGGGTACTCGAATATCTCCAACATTATCGCAGTCTGCAGGATATTATCGCGATTCTCGGTATTGATGAATTAAGCCGGGAAGACCGTCAGATTGTGGCTCGTGCCCGTCGGCTGGAACGTTTCTTCTCGCAGCCGTTCATTGTGACCATGCAGTTTACCGGCATGGAAAGTAAATACTGCAGTGTGGCGGATACGGTTCGCAGTTGCCGCGAAATCTGCGAAGGCAAGTGGGACCATCTACCGGAGCAAAGTTTTATGTATATTGGAAATGTTGAAGAAGCTCAGGAAAAGGCGCATAAGAAATAATTATGGTTGGACTTTCAAGAGGTAAATTTCGTATTGTTTTACTAACGCCCAAAGCCAAGTTGCTGGACTGTCGTTGCGGTTCGGTGGTGCTGCCGGCTCATGACGGTCAAACGGGTATTTTGCGAAACCACTGTCCGATGCTTTCGGAACTGGGATTTGGGATTATGCAGGTGCATGAGATTGCGGACCGTCCGGATGCGTTTTTTATTATTAACGGCGGCTTTGTCCGGGTCAGTGAAAACCATGTGACGGTTCTGGCGTATGATGTTACAACATTTGAAGGGATGTCGGAAGAGGATGTTGAGCATTTGGTTTCTCATGCTCACAGTGTTGTTGTGGGGCAGGCTTATATCCGGACGCAACAGGAAGTAATCGACCATAAGAAAGCCAAATATATTGTTCAAATGGCCGAAATGGTCTCGATGCGTGCCATTCAGCCGGAATCCGGCGAATAGAGAAATCGTTTGCAAAACGCTCCTTTTCAGAGTAAAATTCATAGGGTGTTTTGCTTTAATAAAAAGGTGTCACATGGCTCAGGAAAATAATCGACACAATGAGTTGTCCGTCGTTCCGGAAGTCGATGCTTTCATTCGCGGTCTCAATGACCAGTATCGCATGCTGGTTATTCTAAAGTCCCAGCTTTACGGCGGACGATGGGAACCGATGCTTGAAGACCTGCAGAATCGTCTGGAGGGGAAACCCTATATTTTTAAATTGGCTAACCGGATCAAAGATGACGTCGATCGCATTCAGGAAATGCAAACGTTCGAGACCGAGCATGATATTGATTTGGCGGATTTTGTGAAATTGGAATCATAAACAATTATTCTATCATTTAAAACCAAAGGACTTATGTAATGAAGCCCGTAAGACAACCTCAAAAAACAGTCATTGTAATAGTATTCTTCTGCCTGATGTCGGGTGTTTTTGCCGCGAGTAAGAAACCTCTACTTCGTGAACCCTTGGTGACCGCATTAGTGCCGCATGCGCTGATTCGACAGGCCGGCTGGACGTATAGCTGGCAGATAAACCTGCCGGTGAAAACGAATGAGCAAATTGATCGGGTGTTTTTGCATGATCAATATCTTTATGCGTTGACCGACACGAATATCTTGTTTTGCATCGATCGCCAAGAGGGAAAAACCCTGTATGCGGTAACCCTGTGCCAGAAAGACCTGCCGCTCTGTTCGCCGATTTTTTATGAAGGTCGACTGGGATTTATTGCCGGCAATCAGATTCATGTCTTTGATCCCTCAAACGGTATTGTTCAGGAGGCCGAAGCGATTGAGCAGGTCGGCAATATTTTTGAGTGCGGTGTGTCTCGTAACACTGATTTTATTTATATAACCGGCTCAGACAAACGCCTGCATGCGATTTCCCCGGATGGCTATTGGCAGGCGTTTACCGCTACAGCGGACAATGACTCGGCGATTAGTTCCGTGATAGCAACAGATTCGGTCGTTGTCTTTGCTACCCAGGCGGGCAACGTTGTGGGAATAAAGCCGGATGCTCCCAAAAAACTTTGGCAGTATGATATATCCGGTCCCATTCGAGCTAACATTGTCACGGATGGGAAGTCTATTTACACCGCCGGCATGGATGCCAAATTGTATAAACTGAATATCCAAACCGGTACCTTAGCATGGGATATACCGTTTCATGCAGGAGCTCCTGTTTTGGATCCGGCTGTTATCGGAAACGATGTCATTTACCTGTATAATGATCTGAATGGATTGTATGCGGTCAATAAGAATGATGGAAAAGCGGTGTGGAATGTGGCAGACGGAAAAAATACGCTTTGTGAATCGGGCGAAAAGGCATTTGTTTATGCCAGACCGGGAATTTTGAAGGTGATGGACAACAAAACCGGGAAAGAATTGTATTCCGTTAATTTCAGCGAGGTTCAACGATACGCAGAAAATATGACGGATTCGGTACTGTATGTAGCGGATGAAGGCGGGCGGTTAATGAGTATTACGGTAGAATAAAATAATTGGATGATTGAACGTTATTGAAAAAGGATTGTGGACATCATGGATGTTAAGATACAAAGAGCCTTAATTAGTGTTTCGGACAAAACAGGCGTTGTTGAATTTGCTAAAGAGCTCAGTGCGATGGGAGTGACAATCATCAGCACCGGCGGGACGGCTAAAGCGATATCTGCGGCCGGGATTGATGTGGTAAGCGTCGAATCGGTGACCGGTTTTCCGGAGATGATGAATGGGCGGGTTAAGACTCTGCACCCCAAAATTCATGGCGGGCTGTTGGGCTTGCGGGACAATGCCGAACATGCCGCAGCGATGAAAGCGCATCAGATTGAACCGATTGACCTGGTGTGTGTGAATTTATATCCATTTGAACAGACGGTTGCGAAGGCGGGCTGTACGCTGGAAGAGGCGATAGAGAATATTGATATCGGCGGGCCGAGCATGGTTCGTTCCGCAGCTAAAAATAACAAGTTTGTGACGATTGTGACGAATGCGGCTCAGTATGACACTGTTCTTGCGGAAATGAAGGCTAATAATGGAGCAACCAATCAGGCGTTGCGAACCGAACTGGCACGAGCGGCGTTTTCCCTGACGGCGTCTTATGACGTGGCCATTTCCAAATATTTGAATGCCCAAGCGCAGGATATGTTCCCGGATCGAATCTCGATTGCCCTGGTGAAGGATCAGGAACTGCGTTATGGCGAAAACCCGCACCAAAAGGGAGCCTTTTATAAATTAGCCGACAGCCGAGAGGTCAGCGTCGGGAACGCAAAACTGCTGGAAGGCGGCACACCCATCAGTTTCAACAACCTGATGGATTCAAACGCCGCGTTCGAGTTGTGTAAGGAATTCGAAGAGCCGGCTGCCGTGGTGGTTAAGCACATGAATCCCTGCGGCTGTGCCATTGACGAAGATATTACGAAGGCTTATGAAAAGGCTTATTTGGGCGATGTGGTTAGTGCCTTCGGCGGGATTGTGGCGATCAACCGTAATATGGATAAAGAACTGGCAACTGTCATCATGGAATCGTATGCCCGATTCGGCAAGGCCCACGGTGCGGCGGGTTTCTTTGCCGAGGTGATTATTGCTCCCTCTTACGATGAGGAAGCCGTTGAGACGATTCGCAATCTCAAGGCGTGGGGGCAGCGCGTACGACTGCTGGAAACCGGGCCGATTGATCGGACAAAGAAGGATACAAAAGAATTTGATGTTCGTTGTATGGTTGGGGGGCTGTTACTCCAGCAGCGTGATTTGATTGGCTGGGAAAAAGACGCGTTGACGTTCCCGACCACACTGAAGCCCACTGACGAACAACTGGAAGATTTGCGTCTTGCGTGGATTACCGCCAAGCATGTCAAGAGTAACACGATTACGTTGGTCAACGGAAAAAAACTGGTCGGTGTTGGCGCCGGGCAGATGAACCGTGTGGAGTCCGGCTTGATTTCATTTAAAATGGCCGGCCCGATGGCCAAAGGCGCTGCGATGGGCTCCGATGCGTTCTTCCCTTTCCCGGACAATATTGAAAATGCTGCCAAAGCAGGTGTGGCTTGCATCGTGCAGCCGGGTGGTTCCAAAAAGGACGAAGAGGTCATTGCCAAAGCCGATGAACTTGGCATTGCGATGGTCTTTACCGGCAAACGCCACTTCAAACATTAAACTAATTTGAAGAGCAATAAAAAAAGCCCGGCGAATCAACAACCGGACTTTTTCATTTTTATTGTTTGTGACGACCTATTTTTTGGCCGGTTTTAATCCTGCCGCTTTTCGGAGTTTGTTCGCCATATCCGTTTTTTCCCATGTAAAATCAGGATTATTGCGTCCGAAATGACCGTTTCGTGCGGTTTCCTTGAAAATCGGACGTTTTAACTTCAGGTGGTTAATAATGCCCCTGGGCGTTAGCGGGAAAAACTGATGTACCAGTTTTTCAATAATGACTTCATCGATTTTAGCCGTGCCTTCGGTATCAACTAATACAGAGAGAGGCTCTGCGACGCCGATTGCGTAGGAAAGCTGGACTTCGCAGGCATCCGCCAATCCGGCGGCAACGATATTCTTGGCAATGTACCGAGCCATGTAGCTGGCGCTGCGGTCCACTTTGGACGGGTCTTTGCCGCTGAAGGCGCCGCCGCCGTGACAGCCGCGTCCGCCGTAGGTATCCACGATTATTTTTCGCCCGGTCAGGCCGCAATCGCCCTTGGGACCGCCCACAATAAATTTTCCGGTGGGGTTGACATGAATAATCATCTTCTTATCGACGAGTTTCCTGGGCAGAACCGGCAGGATGACCTGTTTAAAGATTTCTTTTTTGATTGTTTCATATTTCACATCAGCCGTATGCTGCGTTGAAACAACCACCGTATGAATTCGTTTGGGTTTTCCATTGTCACCGTATTCGACCGTGACCTGGCTTTTACCGTCCGGACGCAGCCACGGCAGTTTTCCGCTCTGCCGAACTTTAGCCAGTTGGTCTGTCAGTTTATGTGCCAGGTAGATCGGCAGCGGCATCAGCGTTGGCGTTTCCCGACAGGCAAATCCGAACATGAGCCCCTGGTCACCGGCTCCCTGTTCTTTATGAAGGCCTGTGCCTTCCGTGACGCCCTGTGAAATATCCGGGCTTTGTTCATCCAGGCTGATGAGAACAGCACAATTTTCAAAATCAAAACCGATGGCCGGATCGGTATATCCGATTTCTTTAATCGTTTTGCGAACTACGCCCGCGATGTCCACATAGGCGTTGGTGGTAACTTCGCCGGCAACCATTGCCATGCCGGTGGTAACCAATGTTTCGCAGGCTACCCGGCTGTTGGGGTCCTGCTCAAGCATTGCATCCAGAACAGCATCTGATATCTGGTCGGCAACTTTGTCCGGATGTCCCATCGTGACTGATTCGCTGGTGAATAAATGACCTCTCCCATCGAAACGGGTTTTTCTTAATTCGGTTTTTTTTGTCATGTTTTTGACTCCTTGTTAGACATTGAGAGTTTGTATTATTGGGGAGAATATACTTGAAATGATAAGGTTCGTCAAAGCAAATTTCGAAACTATCACCAACGAATGCGGGCAGGGAAGGGTTTAATGAATTTCGTTCAGAAGCCAGTCATATTTAATAAATTTGATAGCGGGTGAGGTAGTCTCAAGATAGCGTTTATCGTCTTCCGATAAATAATTCCAAAGGAAGTTCAGCCACGCCTGTTCTTCCGGTTTTCTGTCTCGAAATTTCATGATGGAGGCGTATTCCGAAGACAGGAAGAGTTCTCTGTGCTGGTGCATCGTAAACAGATTCGAAAGATAGAGAATGTTTGCTTCTTTGTCGAATTGAAGCCCGCGAGGTAATGTGAGGTACTGTTTGACCTGATCGTCTAATTGTTCATCGAGTTTTTCGGCCGTATAAGGCTCATTTCGAAGAGTGGCTCCTCCGAGGCTCGCATAAGACAGCGCGAAGCAGATGCGAGGATCCTCATAGCGTTTCAGCAGGAAATCCTGTTCGATTTCTTCAAGCGTATATTCCAGGCCCTGTATCTTGAAGAAAGTTTTAGTTCGCCAGTTTCCGGAAATTTGCATGATGCTGTTGTCCGGGTAAAAAATCATATATATCTTAGGCTCGATGGGATAATTATCGACAACGAGCTTCAGTGTACAGATGTTATACGTGTTGATCCAAAACGCGATTCTTTGGTTTTTATCGAGAGTCATCAAAACAGCCGGGTTCAGGTCTTTCAACTCTTTCATGGCCAGAATTAAATCATTACGTTTACGCCGTAATGTGCTGTAATTAACCAGTCCTCCCTTGGTAATCAGATCCGGATTGAATATCTTTTCATAGGTTTCGTTGATTTTTACATACGTAGAAATTCGAGGAGAAAAATCATCATTTTCGTCATCAAAGTCTTCCGGCAGACCGTTCGGGTCGACAGTTTCCTCGGGAGGCGATACTTGGTCCTTTTTTATCTCTTCTTTGGAAGATTCTTCAGAATTGGGGCGGTTTTCCTCTGCATGAAGGGAAGAAACAAAACTTGATGGACACAGGAAAAGCACACTGAGAAACACACATAGTGAGATTAGTGATATTTTAAATCGTCTGATAAATCCCATTTTTTTTTGTTTTCTAATAATGTTATCAAATAAGAATGATAATTAAAAACTCAAAAGCAGTATTTATACATCCAATATTTATTACTCTTGATTCTTTAGTTTTGTTCGAATAACCCGGCGAATCACGGATTCTAATCTACTATAAACTGTTCTTTTATCTCGGCAAGATTTCATTTCGGCTTAATTAGAGATTTCATAAAACCGGCCATAAGCCGCATTGCTGTATCCAGATTAGCCGGATATTAAGTCTATGATTCATCTTTACCGTCTAACTGAAGAACTTGAACCGGTGCGATTGTCTCGAGACTTTCTTTCAGTTTTTCTGCGTCCCCGACGACGACGACTGTCAGCTTTTCGGGATGGATAAATTTTTTAGCCAGATTGACACAATCCTGTTTTGTCATTTTGTTCAGGGCACTGAAAAACTTATCGAAATAGTCCCGGTCCAATTGCTGAGATTCGAGCATCCAGAGGTCACCGGCCACATCCTGGGGTGTTTCACGGTTTTGGGCAAAACTGCCGACAATATAGCTTCGGGTATCGTAGAATTCCGAGTCGGTCGGCTCAACCGTCTGAAATTCATGAATCTGCTCAAGAATGACTGAGATCGTTTCGGCGACGGATTCATTTTTTGTGAACGTAGAAATCTCAAATGTACCGGCCCGTGTCCTCGGTCTGAAATACCCCCAGGCACCGTATGTCAGTCCTCGTTTGACGCGAAGATTTTCATTTAACCGGCTGTGAAACGAACCGCCAAAGTAATTGCTTGCGATCATGCCGATAAAATAGTCCGGCTGCTGACGGCGGGTCAGGCCGAACTGGCCGACTTTAATTTGGGCCTGCGCACTGCCGGGGCGGTTGACCAGGTAAATTTTGGTTGCGTCGGCGTTTGGAATGTCCGCCGGTGTAACGGTTGGCTTGTCGGTATTGGCTTTCCACTGTCCAAAATGACGTTTAGCTAATTCGACCGCGCGGACTTTTTCAATGTCGCCGGCAAAAATCAGTGCGGCCTGATCCGGGCGGGCAAACTTCGACCACCACTGTTTTAAATCAGTTGGAGTCAATTCCGCGAGTTCATCAGTACTGCTTTCAACCATTCGTGAGTAGGGATGGTGACCGAAAAGCTCCTTATTGAAATACTTATCGGCTAAATAGCGCGGTTCCTGCTCTTTGATTTTCAGTTCTGTCAACTGCTGCGACAAAAGCTTTTCAAATTCCGTCGTGTCAAACGTCGGTTCCAAGACGACTTCGGACAGGAAACCCATCCCGCGATCCAGTTGTTCTTTCAGGCAATTCATACTGACCGTGCCGGTATCCAGCGTTGCATCGCTGTTAAGGGAGATCGCGTACTGTTCCAGTTCCTCTGACAGTTGAGCTTCGTTGTGTTTGTCCGTGCCTTTGGTCAGCATGGACAACGTCATGAATGCCGTGCCCGGCTTTGTTTCCGTCCAGGCACCGTTCGTCAGTCCCAGTATGACCGACACGAAAGGCACTTCATGGTTCGGCACGACTAACACGGTTAAGCTGTTTTCCAGTTGCTCTTCATTATAATCAAATTTGAAGTTGATGGTGTCCTGATTGGCCAGCGGAGGCAGTGTGGGATAGTCGACGGGTCGTTTGACGCATGGGCGTCCGGGAGCGGGGGATTCCAGCTCCGGCTCGGCGGTAATCGGGGCGTCTTCGTTATCTTTGCAGGTGTTTTGCATACCCTGATTTTGCAGAACCGTAAACTGAATGACGCGAGATGTAGAAAGGTATTTTTTCGCCGCCCGCTGAATGTCTTTTTTAGTGACCGAGCGGATTTCATCGAGCATCGTATTGACCTTGCTCACCTCACCGATAGTCACAGCCGCGTTGCCCAGCAGGATCGCCTTACTTTCAACCTGCAGGTTCGTCGTTACAAGTGCTTTTAGCAACTGGTTTTTTGCTTTTTCCAGTTCCGCATCCGTGACACCGTCTTTTTGGATGGTTTCGACCTGCGTTTCCAAAGCCTCCAGCAACACGTCGTAATTATCCGCTGTTGGTGCAAGCGTAGCTTCGGCGATAAAAATGCCGTCCTGCTGCAGGTTGTAGGTCCAGGTGCCCGCCTCAACGGCAAGCTGGGTATCGGCGACTAATGCACGGTAGATTCGGCTGCTGTGTCCGTCACCGAGAATCTGCGACAGACAATCCAGCACGGTTTCATCCCGAGTTCCAGCCGGAACCGTTCGCCAGCCAAGCATGACCTGTCCGGCTGGGGCGTTTTCATCGTCGATGACGACTTTTTTAACGTTTTTCAGCGGCGGCTCTTTGATGGTGACACGTTTTGGTTGCGGTTCCGCCGGAATCCAGCCGAAATATTGTTTCGCCAGCGATTGGGCTTTTTGGTGTTCGACGGCCCCGACGACAATCAGGACCGCATTGTTGGGAACGTAACGCTCCGTCCAGAATTCCCGTAAATCCGGAACACTGGTTGCGCGAAGATGAGCGATATTACCAATCGGCGTCCAGTGATATGGATGAACCGTAAAAAGTTCGCGGGCCATCTTTTTAAACACATTGCCGTAGGGTTGGTTTTCACCCATTCGCAGTTCTTCTTCGACGACCTTTCGCTCCGTGTCAAAAGCCTCTTGGTCAATCTTCAGGAAACTCATGCGTTCGGCCTCCAGCCATAGTGCCAGCTCGATCTGATTGGCAGGCAGTGTTTCATGGTAAACCGTTCGGTCGAAACTGGTGTAGGCGTTACAACGACCGCCGACCTTGCGAACCAGGTTGAACTGATCTTTTTCGCTGACCAGGTCAGTGCCCTTGAACATCATGTGTTCGAACATGTGAGCGTAGCCCTGGCGGTCGGGCTTTTCATCCTTCGAGCCGACATTGTACCAGACCTGCACCGCTACAATCGGACACGAAAAGTCCTCCAGTGTGATGACTTGCAGGCCGTTGTCGAGGGTAATTTGCTGATAGTCGAACAGCTTGTCCGATGCGGCGGGAATCTGGGTCTTGACTTTATTGGCCTGTCCGAACGCAATGGACGCCAGGACGCTGAACAGTATAATGATGTTGAATTTAATTCGCTTCATGTGAAACCCTTAATAATCAATCATCAATAATCAATTTTGTTTCGGCGCATAGCGCACAACTTCAACATTTTCCAGTGTGACCAATCCATCGGCGACCATCTCGTCAATCTTCGGCATGATGCGATCGATATTTTCCCGGCTATCCACGCATTCGATAATCATCGGCAAATCCTGGCTCAATGCCAACAGATGCGTCGAGTGCAGATGGCTTTTGGCGCCGAATCCGGCTAATCCGCGAATGACTGTTGCCCCGGCGATTTTTTCCTTTCGCAGCATCGTCAAAATCGCCGTATGCAGCGGCTGATGACCGACATGGTCACGCTCGCCGATAAAGATACGCATCAAGACCTGCTGTCCCTGTAATACCTTCATTACGCAGTTCCTCCAAATAAAGTTCGTGCCAAAGCCAGACCCGCCAGCGTCGCGGCCAGCCCGATGAGAAGATTGGCGGCGATGTTCGCCATTGCCAGCGTCCAGCTTCCGTCTTCGATGTAGTTGACCGTTTCATAGCTGAAGGTTGAAAATGTTGTTAATGCCCCCCAAAAACCCACTGTTATCGCCATCCGCAAGGTATCGGAGATTTTGTCGCTGACCAGACACAAATGCATTAAGAACCCAAGCAGAAAACAGCCTAAGACGTTGGCAATCAGCGTCCCCCAAGCAAACCCCGTCCCGAACAGACGATAACCTGCCAGACTGATGCCCCAGCGGCTCAACGCCCCCAACGCACCCGCTGCGGCAATATAAATGGCTGTCACAACACTTCCCGGCATAAAAATTCCTTTAGTTATCCAAGCCTTTCAATAACCTGCCCTTATAGCCCAAAATACCCCAATGGTCAAGAAAATACGGTTTTTCTAAACCGGCTATAGTTACCCAATGAAATGAGAAATATAGGGATTAGAATTTATCTTTTTGTTTCCGCAAGTTGGCGAATTCCTGCCATGTTTTGGCTTTCAGGAAAGGGTTGAGCGTTTTTTCTTCGGCCAGTGTGGAGGGAACAGTGGGGCGGTTGTGCTGATTTTGCTGTTGAACTGCTTTGCGTTTTTTCTTCAGGGTTTCATTGCCCGGCTCGACTGTCAGGGCGAATTGCAGATTTTCTTCCGTATAGTCGTGGCCGGGATAGATGTGTGTTTCCCCCGGCAGGGCGGCCAGTTTCTGTAACGACGCAAACATGGTTTTTCCATCGCATTCGAACAGTCTGCCGCAGCCGCAGACAAATAATGTATCTCCGGTAAACAACACCGGCGCTTCAAGTTCTTTGCCCGTTACAAAATAGCAAACACCCGTCGCGGTATGTCCCGGAGTGGCGATACAGCGGACCTTCATGTTTCCCAGATCGAAATCATCGCCGTCGCGAGCAAGCGTGTCAATGGCGCTGATTCGCTGCTTGTCCGGGCCGATGATTTCGCAGTCAAATGCCTTTTTCAACGTCCCAATCCCGCCGATATGGTCGGCATGGTGATGTGTTGCCAAAATATGGGTCAGTTTGATGTTACGCCGGGAGATGAGGGCCTCGACTGGTTTGGCATCGCCGGGATCGACTGCGAAACACACTTCCGATCCATACTCGACCACGTAAATATAGTTATCTCCAAAGGCATTTAGTATTTCAATCGGAATCATATTTTCGATTGTAGCGAAAAACACCCAAAGGTCAATTGGCAAGTTTTTTCAGTAACGTCTTTCTTGGAAAAGAGTTATAGTTTTGTTTAAAAAGAGTTATTTTTGGACATTGACAAATGAATCTGGATTCATTATAATGAACGCTTATTCATTTCGATAGGTAAATGATGCAGTAAAGGTGTCTGATGAGTTCGTTTTCAGAAAAACAGAAGCAGTTTAAAGAGCAGGCGGCCCATGAAGCTATTTATGAGGCAACGTTGAAAGTCGTTTCCCGTCAACAGGGCGATACGCCTAAAATGCAGGACATTGCTGAAACGGCTGGTATTGCAACCGGGACGCTTTATAATTATTTTAAGAATAAGGTTGAATTATTAACCTTTGTTGATGATAAACTTCGTCAGACCGTTCTGAAGAAGATCAAGCAGGTAACCGCCTCGAACCTGCCGGCTGACGAGAAACTTCGATCTGTGACAATGGAAATATTTTCTTTTTGCCGCGCGCATCGCATCTTTTTTGATCTTGCGGAACAATTTGACTTGAAAGCCAGGATTCCCAGGATTCAAAAAGAAAACGGATTAAATCAGGCGCGCGGATGTTTTGCCCGGATTTTATCTGAAGGTATCCAGCAACAGCGGTTCCGGCAGGTTGAGACAACGATGACTTCCAAGCATATTTTTTCAACGATTGTCGGTACGATCGAAATACAGAAATGGCTGCAGGATTATGAAATGTCCAAAGAGGCCGATGAATTGACGGATTTTTTCCTGTCTTACTTAAAAATGTAAAATCGGGACATACAATACAATGAAAAAACACAATACAATGAAAAAACACATGAAGAAATATAAAAGTTGGATAAGTCTTAGCCTGATTCTGTATTGTGCGGGCTGTACGGTCGGGCCGGATTATCAAGCACCGACAATAAATATGCCGGATCAGTGGCATCAGCAACTCGCCGAGGGATTTAACATAGAAGACTCAATGTCTGCGCAATGGTGGGAATTGCTGAACGAACCGGCTCTGAACGAATTAGTGCAGCAAGTTCGGGAAAACAACCCTGACTTGGAAAGTGCCTACTGGAGTTTTGTGCAGTCACGCTACACACGGGATTATGTATCGGGTGAATATTATCCGTCCATCGATGCGGCCGGTTCCTATTCCCGTACTCGTGCCAGCGACAAAGGTTTGATGGCGTTGCCCAATAACCCGTATAACATGCATTCGATCGGCTTCGATGCCTCATGGGAACTGAACATTGTTGGACGCTTCAAACGGGCCCTGGAATCGGCACAGGCTTCTTACGAAGCTCGCCTTGAAAATTACCGGGATGTCCTGGTCTCGTTGTCGGCGGAAGCGGCCCGCAATTATGTGGAGCTGCGAACCATTCAGGCCCGAATCGGTTACGCCATGCAAAACATCGAATCACAGGACGGGACGCTGAATCTGGCCCAGGCGCGTTTTGATTCGGAACTGGCGCCCCGGCTGGATGTCGAACAGGCCCGGCTCAACCTGGCCGATACCCAGTCGCAGATACCGAGCCTTCGCAGTGCTGAAAGAGCAGCGATTAACCGTCTGTGTGTGCTGACGGGCAAACAACCGGGTGAACTTAGTGAACTATTAGCTGCTGTCAAACCAGTTCCCATGCCGCCGGAGGAGATTGGTATTCAGGTACCGGCCGAATTGTTGCGTCAGCGTCCCGACATCCGCAGAGCGGAAAGAGAACTGGCCGCGCAAACGGCTCAAATCGGGTATGCCACGGCGGATTTGTATCCCAGTTTTTCGTTAAATGGTAATATCGGTTTTGAAGCGATGGATTTTTCCGATGTAACGAAGAATGGGAGCCAGTATTACGGCTTCGGTCCTTCGTTTCGGTGGAACATTTTTGACGGTGATCGCATTCGTAACCAAATTAAAATCGAGGAAAGCAAAACAAAACAATTGTACTGGCAATACCGCAGCACCGTTCTGTCCGCATTGGAGGAAGTGGAAAATGCAATGACCAGTTACATTCAGGAGCGGCAGCGACAGCAGGCCCTCCAGCAGTCTGTCGATGCGGCCAAGAAGTCGGTTGAACTGGTGACGACGCAGTACAAAAACGGCCTGACCGATTTCCAGAATGTGCTGATTTTGCAGCGCAGTCAGTTTCAGCAGCAGGACAAACTGGCCCAAAGCGAAGGTCAGGTTGTTCAAAATCTGATTCGAATCTATAAGGCACTGGGCGGCTGGGGCGATGATGTTCTGCCGCAATCCGAATCTATCGAACAGACAGGCCAATCAAACAAATAATACAATAATAGGGATTGTTTTAAGAAAGTGAGTGATCCAATGAAATATATGAAACAACTTATCTTTTCGGTTATTATCCTTCTGATTGCGGGCGGCATTTTTTTCTGGATTCGCAAGAGGACGTCGCCGGCGGCTTCTGCTCAGATGCAGTCGATGCCGGTAACGGTAGCCAGGCCGGTGATTCAGGATGTTGTCAATTATAATGAATTCACCGGAAACCTGGCCTCTGTCGAATCCGTCGATATCCGTGCCCGCGTCCAGGGTTATCTGAAGCGTGTTGCGTTTGATGATGGGGCATTTGTTAAAAAGGGCGACCTGCTTTTTGAGATTGAGCCGGAGACGTACAAAGCGGACCGTGATCGAGCACTGGCGGCTCTCAAGTCCGCCGAGGCGGATTTAAATCGGGCACAGCAGGACTATGAGCGGGTGATGGAGGCGGTAAAGAGCAATGCTGTCAGCAAACAGGAGGTCGGCACCTACAAGGCGCAGCGTGATATGACCGAAGCATCGTTCATTGCCGCCAAAGCCGCATTGGACCAAGCCGAGCTGAACCTGAGCTATACGAAGATTGAGTCACCGATTGACGGCAAAATCAGCCGGAACTATGTGGATGCCGGAAACCTTGTCGGATCCGGGGAAAATACATTGCTGGCGAATGTTGTCAAGTTGGACCCGATCTATGTTTACTTCAATGCCAGTGAAAGTGAATACCTCAATTATACCAAAAATGTTCAGGAAAATCTGGCTGAAGAACCGAACAAATTGCCGGTTTATATAAGCCTGGCCAACAATGAGGATTATGCCCATCAGGGCCGCCTGGACTACATGGATAACAGAGTGGATCCTGCAACCGGCACCATTCAGATTCGCGGCGTTGTTCCGAACCCGGATAATCAACTCTATCCCGGGATGTTTGTCCGTATTCGGGTGCCTTCCCAGACGGTTCACAATGCGGTGCTGATTCCGGAAAAAGCGGTCATGACCGACTTGGGTGGCAAGTATGTGCTGGCGGTGGGCGAAAACAATATCCTGTATCGCCGCGATATTACGCTGGGCGCAACGATAGGTCAATTACGGGTGGTCAGTACCGGGCTGGATGGCAGCGAGATGTTTGCCGCCGGAAGTTTTCATTTTATTCGCCCCGGGATGCCGATTACCCCGATATCCGGCGATGGTCCGCCGCCAGGGATGGCCCCCGGCAACCCGGCGGCGCCCGAACAAAGCGACACAGAAAAACCATCTGAGCAGCAATAATCAAACGAACCGTTTCTGGTTCGAGGAGAATACGCCATTATGTTTAGTAAGTTTTTTATTGACAGACCGATTTTTGCCAGCGTTATTTCAATTGTGATCATTCTGGTCGGACTGATCAGCCTTCCGATGCTGCCGGTGGAAAAGACGCCGGACATTACGCCGCCGACGGTGTCGGTGGAGGCATCGTATCCCGGCGCCAACGCCGAAGTGCTGGCTCAGACGGTCGCCACGCCGCTGGAGGAGGCCATTAACGGTGTTGACGGGATGATCTATATGGCCTCCAGCAGCAGTGATAACGGGATGATGTCCTTGACGGTCACCTTTGAGGTGGGCACGGATATCGATATGGCCACGGTACTGGTACAGAACCGCGTGGCGACTGCCGAACCGATGCTGCCTGAAGAGGTCAAGCGTTACGGCATCGTTACGCAAAAGCAATCGACGAACTTTGCAATGATTGTCAGCTTTCTGTCTCCGGAAGGAAAATATGATGAAATCTATTTAAGCAATTTTATCAATCTGCAGGTCAAAGATGTATTGTCTCGCGTGCCGGGTGTCGGCAAAGTCGAGGTCTTTGGCGGCAAGGACTTCGGGATGCGCATCTGGCTGGATCCGGCCAAGCTCAGGGCACGCGATCTAACGACTGACGATGTACTGAATGTCATTCGCGAACAGAATGTTCAGGTTGCCGCCGGACAGATCGGCGGAATGCCCAGCCCGGACGACCAGCAGTTCCAGTACACCGTCAAGACACTGGGGCGTCTCAGTACCGTCGAGGAATTTGAAAATATAATTGTACGAGCCGAATCGGGCGGACGGTTGCTGCGGGTCAAAGATGTTGCGCGGGTCGAACTGGGGGCTCAGAACTATTTCTGGTATGTTAAGCATAAAGGCATCCCGGCGGTGGCCGTCGGTATCTATCCGACGCCGCAGGCCAACGCACTGAACGTCGTTAGCGGTATTCGCCAGGCGCTGGCGGAATTGTCCAAAGCGTTTCCGGAAGGGCTTACCTACGAGGTGCCGTACAATCCGACACTGTTTATTGAAGAAGCGATACGCGAGGTTCTCTGGACGCTCCTGACGGTCGTTGCGCTGGTAGTGCTTACAGTGTTCGTGTTTCTGGAAGACTGGCGGGCCACGCTGGTTCCCGCTGTGGTGATTCCAGTGTCGCTGATTGGAACGCTGGGCGTGATGATGGCGATGGGGATGTCGATCAATACGCTGTCACTATTCGGACTGGTGTTGGTTATTGGTATTGTGGTGGACGATGCAATTGTCGTGGTAGAAAACTGTGTACGCCTCATTACCGATGAAAAACTCCCACCCAAGGCTGCGGCGATCAAGGCCATGCAGCAGGTGACGGGTCCGATTATTGCGACCACGCTGGTGCTGATGTCGGTGTTTGTTCCGACAGTGCTGGTCGGGGGTATTACCGGCCGCTTGTATCAGCAGTTTGCGATTACGATTGCAATTGCGACGATGTTTTCATCGATGAGTGCACTGACACTGAGTCCGGCGTTGTGTGCACTGTTGCTGCGCAGCAGCGAAAAAAAACACGGGATTCTGTTCGGTTTGTTTGACCGTTTTATGAAGGGAACAACCTCGGTTTATATCAGTATTGTAAAAGTGATTATTCGCCGTACGGTGATTGCAATGCTGTTATTTGCGGCCATCACCGTTCTGGGCGTTATGGGATTCAAAAGTCTACCAACCGGTTTTCTACCGAGTGAAGACGAAGGTTCTATCTTTATCGGCGTGCGTCTGCCGGACGGAGCAACATTGGGACGTACCGAGGAGGTGATGAGCCGAATTGATACGATTTTAAACAGCACCCCGGGAGTCAAGGAGCATATTACCGTCGGCGGTTTTTCGCTGCTGGACGGAGCAATTATGCCGAATGGTGCGACGTGTTTTGTGAATCTGGATCCCTGGTCGGACCGTCAAGACCCGGAACTGCACGTTTCCAAAATCGCCGAACGGTTGCAGGTGCAGTTATTTATGATTCCCGATGCGTTTGCTTTAACCCTTCAGCCACCGGCGATTATGGGCTTGGGAATGACGAGTGGTTTTGAGGTAAAAATACAGGATCGCGGCGGCGCCGGGCTAGATGCGCTGGCCGAGGTTGGCAATACGCTTGTCTATCAGACGATGAGCGATCCGGTTGTTACGCGGCTCAACAGTACACTCCGTGTTACGGTGCCGCAGTTGTATGTGGATGTTGACCGCGTCAAGGCGCAGACGCTGGATGTGTCTCTTGAGACGGTGTTTAATACATTGCAGACGTATCTGGGCAGTACCTATATCAATGATTTTAACCTGTTCGGGCGAACATTCAAGGTGATCGCACAGGCCGAACCCGAGTTTCGTGCTACGGCCGAAGATATCGGCCGGCTTGAGGTGCGCAATCGCAGCGGACAGATGTTGCCGATTCGAACGCTGGCGACGGTGCGTGATACCGCTGGTCCGCAGACAGTAACACATTATAACCTGTATCCTTCAACAACGATTACCGGCAATGCAAAGCTGGGCTTCAGTTCCGGCCAAGCAATTGAACAAATGAAAGACCTGCTGGATCAATCGCTTCCGCCGTCGATGGGCTATGAATGGTCGGGGATGAGTCTTCAGGAAATCGAAGCCGGAGGCAAAACCGTATTTCTGTTCATTCTCGCGGCGGTGTTTGCGTATCTGTTTCTGGCCGCTCAGTATGAGAGCTGGACGATTCCGGTGGCGATTATTCTGGCAGTGCCGCTGGGGCTTTTAGGGGCGGCGGGCTTTACATGGTTGCGGATGCTGGACAACAACATCTATACGCAGATGGGTATTGTGCTGCTGATCGGGGTGGTTTGCAAGACGGCGATTTTGCTGGTGGAATTTGCCAAAAAGCTTCATGAGGAAGGGCGGCCAATCCTCGATGCCGCCGTTGAGGCGGCCCGCATTCGATTCCGTCCGATCCTGATGACGGCGTTAACAACGGCACTGGGGACGCTGCCGCTGGTGATTGCGACCGGGGCCGGGGCGGCCGCTCGACGGGCGCTGGGAACGTCGGTCTTTGGCGGGATGATTGTGGCGACGGTTCTTGGTGTGTTTATGATTCCGATCTTCTATGTTGTCGTGCAGCGAACAAAGGAAAAAGCGGTAGAGGTCGAAAAGAACCTCGAAGAGAAAATTCATCACCATGAATAACGTGAAGTATTCGCGTGTTCGAAAATCATTTTCGGCGGCATAATCACCGCGACTGTTTTCGGCGTCCAGTGCAGGGAGGTAATGGTAGGGTGAACCTGTGTCCCGCTATTATTCTGAAAAGGAATTTCTTAAAGCCGAAACTAAGAAAAAAAACGAAATTTGTATTATAAACGCAGGCCGAAATCTGAAAAAACCGCGTTTTTTGATGTTTTTTTTTGGAATTCACATTTTTTTTGTCGCTCTCTTCACCGATTTGTTATAATTACTCAAACTGACCGATTTTATGCCGCGAGGAGTTTTTCCAGGCGACGAATAACGGGTTTTTCATGACTATATTTGATAACATTTTGAACATTCTCCTGCCAGACTATCCGACGCATTCTGTCTTTAAGTTTGCT